>CAYPIW010000104.1:0-3721 GCA_964410925.1 uncultured Desulfobacteraceae bacterium | reverse complement strand
GCCGTTTCGGTGTTGCGCCGTATTTTTGAAAGCGGTCGCATTTATACAGAAAAAGCTTTTTCCATGGCTCTGCGAAAAATGGACCTTCCGGATGCAAATGCATGGCTGCGAGAGCTCTCGCAAAGCCCCGATCACAAAAGACTTGCTGCAACCGGGTATGGAGTAATCGGTGACCCCGTTGCTATTCCCTGGCTGATTCAGATGATGGAAATGCCCGAACTAGGCCGTGTCGCCGGCGAGTCATTCTCCATGATCACCGGCGTGGATATCGCCTATGAGGATCTCGAAGGGGAATGGCCTGAAGGGTTTGAAGCAGGGCCCACCGAAAGCCCTGAAGATGAAGATGTGGAAATGGACCCGGATGAAGATCTCCCGTGGCCGGAACCCGAATTGATATCTGAATGGTGGAACAAAAATAAGAACAATTTTCAAAGCGGCAAGCGATATTTATGCGGCAAGCCGATCAATGAAGAGCGGTGTCAGTATGTTCTCAGATACGGTTACCAGCGACAACGCGCAGCAGCAGCCATCGAATTGGCCTTAATGAATCCCGGACAGCCATTGTTTAACATCAAAGCACCGGGTTTTCGCCAACAAAAACTTTTAGGGTTGAGTGCGCCAGGCTAAGCCTGGGGGGAAAAAAAAGCTGTCAACGACAATTATGTTTTGGCTTCGCAAAACATTAATTCTTTATTCGTTTTATGTGCAATCGGGATTCGTTACGGGTTCGTTGGAGAAATCCAATAAAATCTGAAAGTCTATATTCGTCTGTTTTTCCATTATTGATGGGCAATTTATTTCTTTTGCAGGTATCAATTTACGAAACAGAATATTTGAATGGCACGGACCCGGTGATAGCAGTTATCGGGAATGTTTAAGCTGAGACGAATGGTTTACCACATGGCTTCGACTTGGTTGTTCGCGGTCCTTTGTTATCGAATTTCTATTCGATCAAGGATTGTCTTGTCCATCTTTCGTGAAAGCATCCAGAGGGTAATAAATCCAGTCATGAAAAAAAGCAACGTTAATCCGAAAATCAGGGTCCATACCTTGGACCAAGACGAAAGCGTCCAAAGGGCCGTGAATCCTATCACGAAAAGGAGCCACATTATTCCGAACGCCAAAATTCGGATTGTGGACAGATTGAGTCCATAAGTCAGAACGGAATCCGATGGATTCGAGGGATTGTAACGTATTATTACGTTTGATGCTCTGGAAAGCTTATCGTATAATGCAGCATGTTCCGCATGCTTGTTAGTCCCGGAATAGCCGAAGGCAATACGGTTACCGTGATATTGTCGATCATTTACCCTATATGAATAATAAACATGCACACGATAGGTTATACCGTCAACGTCACCTGTTTTTTTTATTTCGCAAATATTCATTGTGCCAAGGACGAATGGCCAGCATGAGGCTTTTTGGGATTTAAACACACAGTATACTCCCCAACCGATGATGCCAAACCCGACAGCAAAGAGCATACCGAACCCAAACCCGTTGCTCATATCTTTAATTCCTTTATTTCTGCCAATGGCCGCCATCAATAGCGTTCAGGGAAATGAGGACAATTAAAAGGCCCATTCATGAATGATAATCGCTTGATGCCAAAGCCACCCATCCCTGTAAGTCTGAGAATATGGAGAAGTTATACATCCTCAATAAAGTTTTGACACCCCTATATTTAAAGCGAAAAGTAATGTTTTAGCACACTAAACTCGATAAAAGATGTTAATTTATTTCATTAAATTCATGCCGATAATGAGCGGAGCGAATTTAAGAGATACACCCCTGAATATTTGACTAATCAAACATTCAACGAATTAACGATATAACCGATACAGACCATTTAAATCGCACACGTTCCGCAATAACATTCTTCTTCTTCAATATCCATCAAATCCGGCATTTCGGATGTCAGGCACAGATAATAAACCACAGGTATGTAAATAAAGAGACCTGTCAAAAATAAATATACAATCATATCTACCTTCTCCTTTTTTTTAAAATTGAAGCTCCATTGAGGTTGTTAATTTAGGAATAAAAACCGGATGTTTACCTTTATGGAAGCTGTAATTTTGTGCATATAAAATATCTTGCAAGAGTAACGCTTATCCTTGTTATCTAATAATCGCGTCGCTGATCCGCGAGCACGGCGGATGACCGGACCGCTTCCGGGATGGGCAGCCGACGAGCGCAGTCGGGTCAAGTGCCTTGTTCCGGCGCGGGGCGGCGGGACAAGGTGCTTGACGAAGTCAGCGCCGGGAATAAAAGGTTGGATGGTTATTTTTTTAATAATTTTCGTCCAAACCTCGCAAGAGTCAAAAGGCCGACACCTAGCAAGAGCATGCTGGAAGGTTCTGGAACAAAAAGGATGACCATTGTTCATTCTCTTTTCGAATGAGGATTTTAGGTGACCGTTTCCCCAAATTTATTTTTTTTAAAAACCGTTGCTGCAGTGCTCATATGTTCTTCAATGTTTTCGCATCGGCGCGGAAGAATCTGGATTTCACATTTAGGGAATAGTTCCTTAAGGTTTGAAATCAAATTATATCGGGGTTCAACGGCATCACTTAGAATAATAATTTTTTTCATTCCTAATGCTTTTCGTAGTTATTGGAAAGAGAGACTCATTTATTATTGAATATCAAATTTAAGGTACTATTGTTTTAAAAAGATAATCATTGAGTTAGAATTTTGTTCAGCGCCCATTTTTTTGTCCAATTATCTTTCAGTCTTTTTGAAACACCATATCTTTTAAGCACACCCGAAAGGTTTAACAAATTTTTCATGTTTTCCTGATAACCACGTAACCTTCTCTTTTCTATATTTGATCCATAGGTGTTACTTACAATTTATCTGAAAACAATTTTTATGGAAGTAAAAGAAATGTATCGAAAACCCAATCCGATTCCGAGATTAACGCGTCCATTTTTGCAATCATATCCGGCGCCATCAGGATAAGTTGGTATTTGCCTGATAATATTGTTTTGTCCGGTGTTATCGTGTCCATCTTTGCAATCGGATCTGATTTTATAGCCGGCGCGGATGTTGCCCGTTTGACCTGATTTCGTCTGCGCTGCTGTTCTCTGTTTCGGTCAGCATATTTTTTGTTCCTGTGACGGTAATTTTGCCAATAGTCAGGATTGTTATTTTTCCAGGCTTCCTGAGCAACTTTCTGGTCTTTCCGGTAATTGGCATCGTTTTTCATTTTTTTCTGCTGCCATTTTCTTTTTCTGGCTTTCTGCCATTCCCTTTTATTGCAGAACTCGTGCTTTTTAACTTTATTGCAGACTTGAAAAAGACAACCGCAGTGCCGGCACCGGCGCATCTCTTTTTTCATATGCACCCCCTGCTTTGAGGAGATACATTATCTTATGACAGGTGGTGGATAATAATAATTTTTGGCGGAAATGACGGATAGAAAAAGTGATGGATGATGAAACTTGAATAAATAAAAGATGAGGTGTATTAATTTATCTGAGCATACATGTACCAATTTTGTACCACCTATTTTCACCCTAAATCAACCCACCAAAATCATTCACCCAGATTTTGTGTACATTCCCAAAACTGTCATTACCTGGAAAAAACCGATTAAATCGAACACGAAAAATTATTCCAGCAATGGCAAATAAATTTTAAAATGAATATTGTGTGTGTAATGTACCCACAGAAGCGCCATTACAGCAAACCTGAATTCCTGTAAAATTGTAATAGC
>CAYPIW010000103.1:0-3571 GCA_964410925.1 uncultured Desulfobacteraceae bacterium | reverse complement strand
ACTTGTACGATATATTCACCTTAATCCGATTCGGGCCAGGATAGTTACAGACATAAAAGCACTGGACAAATACCCTTTTTGCGGGCATGCCGTTATTATGGGGAAAAAGAAAAAAGAGTGGCAAGATGATGCGTATGTTCTGAAACTATTCGATAAAAAGAGATCAACTGCGCGGCGACGTTACAAAATATTTGTTCAAAAAGGCATCCAGGATGGTAATCGTCCCGAACTCACCGGAGGAGGACTCATCCGAAGCAGCGGCGGCTGGTCTGTGATCAAGTCTCTTCGGCGCGCAAACATCCACTTTAAAAGTGATGAACGAGTGCTTGGTGATTCTGATTTCGTTGAGAGGGTTTTAAAGGCTGCCGATGAGTTTCTTGAGCGCAAATACCAGCTAAAGTCGCAGGGCTATGATATAGATAAACTTGCTGATAGAGTGTCAGAGATTTTTTCCATTAAACCGGAAGAAATATTTAAACCCGGAAAGCAACCGGTAAAAGTAAAAGCAAGAAGCCTTTTGCGTTACTGGGCGGTCAGGGAGTTGGGGTTTACGATGGCGGATCTCGCTCCAAAGCTCAATATCTCGCAGCCCGCGGTCAGCATGAGCGCTCGGCGTGGAGAACACATAGCCTTAGAAAACGGATATTCACTGATGGATGATTAGAAACTTATAATTTTAGGGGCGTCCCATGGGCCCTGCACCAACGTCCCTTCAGGACATACGATATTCCAACAATATTAGCTGTTGACAAAGATGATTGCATTGCATACATTGATTGCATATTATGCATGAAAGGAGGCATGGTAGATATGGCAAGCTTGACCTTGCGAAATATAGACGAGTCGATTAAAGCGAGCCTTCGCCTGAGCGCTGCTGAACACGGCAGGTCGATGGAAGAAGAAGCGCGACAAATTCTCAAGCAGTTCCTGCTGCGAAAGAGGTCCGCTGCCGGCATTGGTTCCTGTATCTCCAAGCGGTTTGCCGTAATCGGAGGGGTGGATGTGCCGGATGTGCACCGGTCCGCTCCACGCCGGCCGCCGACATTTTTTTCGGATGACGCGCAGTGATTCTCCTGAACACCAATGTGCTCTCGGAATTGATGCGGCCCATGCCCGACTCCAATGTGGTTCGAAGGCTGGATGCATGGCTGGAATGGGATGTGTGGATCAGTGCCTTGACGGTTGCCGAAATTCGACTGGGTATCTCACTATTACCTGACGGCAAGCGGAAGAAACTTTTGCTGGATTTAGCGGAACAAATGTTTAAGGAGGATTTTCCCGGTCGGTGCCTGCCCTTCGATTGCGAAGCCGCTGGGGAATACGCTCTGATTGTTTCTGAGCGAAATCGGAAAGGCCATCCGATCAGTGTTGAAGACGCGCAGATTGCAGCAATTGCCAGAACGGCGGATCTTACACTGGCAACGCGAAATACCAAAGACTTTTCAGATATTACAGGACTGAAGCTGGTTGACCCATGGAAGGATTCATAACCAGCTCCCAAAATGACCCCATTGATACAAATGTGCTTTCAGAATCGGAACCATGATTAAAACTGTAAATATGTGGGGCGTTATATATTAAAGGAGCAGTCCCCATGGGCCTTCTTTTGTTTCACGGGGGCGGTTCGGTCTTTAATGGTTTGATTTCATCCCTGAAACAAGTATCGAGAAATTATCTTTAAATCATCACGAATCCAAAAGTTGTGCACGTTCTGAACCAACGTCCCCTCGGGACGCGCTAAGTCATCAATTACCGGCTTTTCGATGTAACGATGTAAGTATGCGGCCAATTTTATCCCCATCGGAAAATACACGCGAGTTTTTTTTGATATTGATTAATATACTCGCTTTTTCAAAGTTACAAGAGAAATATTCGGGGGGGCATTTTTTTATCGGGTTAGTTTCCAGTCTATTTTTTAATTTTATTCTTTTTTAAGATAAAGAACAAGAAAGCAGGCACCCTAAAAAAGGGTGCAAAAATAGGCGAATATGGAGGGAAGGCCAGGATAATGTCAAGTTAATTGTGTAAAATTATTATAGACAAATTCTTTGAAGAATAGCGGGATATTACTCACTTTTCCTATTGGGTTCCTTGGTTCACCGTCAAAAAAATAAAAAACCTCATTACGCTTGAGTAATCAAGCAGATAGTATGATTTTGACAACAAAAAAACTATCAGAGGATTTTGAGGAAAACAATGCATGGTTGAGGTTTTTTACGGTTCCACTATATATTGAGATGCATTCGGTTGCCGCACATTACCTTAAATTTTTCATTATTTTCCTTTAGAAACGGGAATTTTATCAATTCAATTACTATGTCCATTTGTCCAACAGCACTTTTTTTCTCTAACTTTTCTTATAACGGGAGCAATGAAATTAATGAAGAAGCGCTTGAAGCAAAATGCGATAAAAATTGTCTTGCTGTTTTCTATTGTCTTTCAGGGGGGCTGTTCGGTGAACAAAGTGGCCTGCCATTGGCGTGGTTATGATATTGTCGCCAATGGGTATGAAAATGAATGGCAGGGATCCCCCCAATATTATGATAAAAAACGGCAACTCGCCATTCGGGTGACCAACGATGTCGAGGCTCTCTTTCTGTGCGTTTCAACAAGCGATAAGGCTTTGAAAAAGCGTATCCGCATGTCCGGACTGACGGTTTGGCTCGATCCCCAAGGCGGCAAAGAGCAGATTTTCGGGATCCATTTGCTCGGCGGGGATACCAAAAGACCCGACCGAGGATCGGGGCCCGGGGCCGGTGCTTTCCGGCCGGCAGATGACCGGGGCCGTCCGGAGGAAAATGAACAAAAACCGCCTTTTTCTGAAACACTCGAAGAGCTGGAGATCAGCTATTGGGGGGCCACCGGTCCTTTAAAGATGAGAATCGATGAAGTCCAGAGAACCGGCATTGACATCGGCATCGGGCCACCCGAAGGCGGCCGGATGGTCTACGAATTCAATATAGGATTCAAGGCTGCTCCGTCTCTTTCCGGCCTTAAGCCGGGAATGATTGTGGGTCTCGGTATCCAGACAGGCGCATCCAAACCAGATGGCCGGAAAAGGGCATCTTCCGGAGATCAAATGGGGCAAGGAGGCCCCGGCGGCGGTATGGGCGGACCTGGCTCCGGCGGCGGTATGGGCGGACCTGGCCCCGGCGGCGGTATGGATAGGGGTGGCATGGGCCGTGGACCTGGAGGTTCCGGCCCCCATGACAAAAACGATCTGTTTGAAGTTTGGCTGCAAGTCCAATTGGCGGACCGGACTAAAGGGTAAAGTATTGTTAGCGTTGAAACCGAGCCAACTCTTACAAAAATTCACAAAAAAATTTAAGCTGTTTCCTTGTGGCAAGCTTTGGTAATTGAATGACGCCCTTTTGATTAAGATATCTTATTGCCCGCGTTGACATTTTAACGTCTCGTAAATTCCATTTTGTTTATAGAGGAAAAAATAAAAATCTTTTTCCTGCTAATTTTCCCCTGTTAGCACCCGTTCATTACCCTGCCTTCGGGTGAATCCGATTGAATCCAGGTATTCGAGAACCGGTATTCCCGCCGTTCTGCCATATCCGAATAC
>CAYPIW010000102.1:0-3937 GCA_964410925.1 uncultured Desulfobacteraceae bacterium | reverse complement strand
TTTTTATTAAAAAGGCGGGGTCAGTCTGCCTCTTTGCGCTGCAAATCGATGTATCAATTTATCTGAGCATAAGTGTGTCAATTTATCTGAGCGCTGTAGTGCAGTTTGCGTGAGGACTTCCGGAACATCAATAAATTAGTAAAAACCTAACAAACAAATGCCAAAGGGCTGTTACAATGACAGGGTCCATACTCTCTTATAACCAAGAAGATTTCTGTTATGCGATTTGTTATACATGAACATCACGCTCGCCAACTCCACTACGATTTTCGGATAGAAATAGGTGACGTCCTCAAATCATGGGCCATACCCAAAGGTCCGTCTTTGAACCCAACTGACAAGAGATGGAAAAAGAAAAATTAATCCGATTATCTGAACACGCAAAACAACAGCTGGAGTTTCGTGACGTAACTGAACAGCAGGTCGTTGAAGCGATCTGAACTAAACCATGAGATTACCAGATAGTCCAGAGGAGAAAACAGCATCATGAACTTCAAGGATTTCAAGGCTGGTCGTTGGGTACAACAATATGAATATAAGAGTTTCTTGCCTGGCCCTGTGAATCACGAGTGGACATGGGGTATTGGGTACGTTTTCTGCTGACGGCAATAAGAGATACTGCTGTCAAAGGGAAAGAAACGTTTGAGGCTATCCTATCGCTTCGAAGCGAGGTAGAACAAAACACCCTAACGCCGGGTAAAAAAGCCAAAAATGCATATTTGTTACTCAATAATCTTTGCCGAAGGCCTTTTGTAACGCCCAATGAAGTTTCACAGATGCTAAATATAACACACCAGACTGCCAGTTCTTTGATCCGAAATTTCGAAAAATTGAATATCCTGAAAAAATGGGAAAAGGTGGGACGAAACCAGGGTTATGTTTTTGGACGTTATCTTGCGTTATTTCTGGATTGATTTATTTAAAAAACGAGCCTAATTTTATATTTTAGACGTTTTATGTAAAGTAAACAGCCTTTTCTTTACATTACAATAAAGCAAGGGGGGCACCCATTAAAGGCTGGGTCAAGAGCAAATAGAAAATAGAGGGTCGGACCACGGTAACCAGCTTATATAATTACAAAAGAGGTTAAAAAACAGGCTTGAACCCTGCTTAAAGCGGCCTTTTGGGGGGCAAAAACAGCGGTTTAAGAAATTAGGAGTTTTATCATGAAAGAGACCATTCTTTCTTATTATCAGGAAGATTCCGTAAAACTCCTGTGTGAAATTGACCTTAATAAACTTCTTCCTGACCCGGAACAAAGAGAACGATTTAATAAAAAGTGGAATGACTTTAAAGAATCTGACCCGCACAATAATGAAATATTCGAATTGGAAGGAGATGTGTTAAAATATCAATCCGAGCAGTTTATCCCTACGAAACCTGATAACAGACCTCCATTATTGCTTGTTCTTGGAAACCCCGCCAGCCATTCGGTAAAAGAAGGCATGTTTTTTTCTTTTGAAGGAGATAAAAAAGAGCATCGTTTCTGGAAAATAATGAGGAGTTCAGGGGTTCTTGACCTTCCATATGATAAAAAACTATCTGTTGGAGAATTAAACAACCACCGTAAAAATCAGTTGTTGAATTTTAGATATGATTCTGCTTTTCAAATCGGACTCTGTGTCTTTATATCCATGCCAAGTGCTCCAAGCGGCTCATGGTCAGGAATAGCAGGAGTTCAAAAGCTTATCGGTGTTAACGCGATGGAGCGACTTGAAAAAGAAGAAAGCCAAAGAGTGATTGAATGTGCCAAACAGTTTTTATCACCCAATGGTGTTACCGTTGCATTTCAGAAAAACGCCTGGAATGCTTTACGTTCAGATAAAGACCCGGAATACAAACTAACTTTAGCCAAGGAAGGCAAACTCAAAGGCAGGTTAAAAGAGATGACAAACGTTCCTTTGATCGGGGTTCCACCAACCCGTTTATCTGGTCCATGTTCTGAAATATTACGGAAATTATTAGAAGAACAAGGATATAGATTATTATGAAAAGAATCAGGTAGGACATGATTATCATGAAAAAAGAATATGGATCAGATTATGCGTCGATTACAGATGTTAATTTTACAGCCAAATATCGTGCACGTTGCTACTGCGGGGCGGTACAGTACGAAGTGTGCTCGGATCCTGTAGATGCAAAAATATGTCATTGTCTGATTTTAATTTCGGGAGTGTATCAAAAGTCCCAACGGCATTCAAACCGACGTGCCATATCTTTTATGGTCTGCGGGTTATGGATATAAACGATGATCTGCCCAAGTGGTCCGGTCACAAAAATCATTCGAAACTTTTAGAAAATTAAAGTATAGAAAAAGTCCTCTACAAAAAGCCAGGCAGTATTGGAATTAAACGGCATAAATCTTAGATTATTGACGGTCTCGAAAAAAGTCCAATTTCTGTGTTGTGCTGCATTTCGCAATCATTCAACGTACGGTAAGTACGTCTCATGATTACAAAACCGTCTAAAAAGTCGTCACTCCGGTGAAAACCGGAGTCCAGATGCTCTGCAACTGATTGAAAAGACTGGATTCCGGCTTTCGCCGGAATGACGGCCTCCGGCTCGGAGAGAAAACGGTATTTTATGACTTTTTGCGAGTTCATCAATATTAATTGTAAGCCTTTTCTGTAAGCTTGCGAAACGTTTTTTTTTGGAACTCACCCAGGGGGTATTCCAAAAGTTTCTGTATAATATGCGTAACATTTATGGGATTAAAGTCCGTTTAGAAAGTGGTGAAATTGGAAGGGTAAAGGAAGTATCAGGGGAAACTTGGGGACATTGGTTAAACCCCAATGATGCATAAAAAAGATGGCTAAAGGATAGCAAAACCTTTTGAGTATTGAAGCTGCACGACAGTAAAGCGCCTTACGAGGAATATACCCATGGTGAACTTAAGGATCGGGCCTGTTTTATACCATCTTTTTTGCCCTTAGGGAAAGTCGGAGGGTTCCAGATCCGGCGTTGCCAGGGGCTCGCAGTAGATGACTACGGCTTCGCCCCTGGCGCCTTGGCTCTGAAGCCCTCCGACTTTTGCAACACTGGGGTAAAGATTGACATTTGAGATAAAGAAATTTTTTTCGGCATATAATATTCATTAAAAATTCAATAATGAATGGGTTCAAAAACTTCCAGTCGCATGGGAGGGCCAAGAGGAATGGAACAAAACACCCAGGGGAAAAAGCAAGAGATTGACAAAGAATTTATTGAAAATTTGCTTAAGTCATATTCTGAAAGGCTGGCGAAAGCCCACGAAGAAATCGAAAGGCTCAAACATGAAAATGCTATATTGAAGGAAAGGATGTTGATACTGGAGGATAAAAAACAACCTTAATAGAAATCGAAAACTGCGGGATACACTTAACATTTTAACCCTGTAATTATCTAAAAAATCTCCCTGCAAGAATACCATGACGGAGATTTAAAACTATGTATCACCAGCTCAAAGAAGGTTCGGGTAACATTCTGGGATTTAAAATCGTCGGTGGTATTACCAAAAAACAAAAAAAGCGAATCTGCAAGGTATTGGAAAAACAGATCAGTAAATCAGGAAAAATCCGGCTTGTCCTTGTTATTGAGCCCCATGGAAAAATGGATGCAGAATCGCTGTTGTTCGATCTGAATTTTACCTTAATCTACTCTGATAAAATAGAACGCATGGCCATTATCGGCAATAAAATATGGGAAAAGACATGGATTTCCCTGTTTGGTTTGTTTTCCCATATCCAGACACACTACTTTGACCGATCGGAAATCAAAGCGGCCTGGAAATGGATCCAAAATTGAAGAACTTCAAGAGTATGAAACCCTTCGGGATTGCCGATCTTACCGAATCTGAACGGGGTCGCCCATTAAAGGGTTAGTCAAGTAAAAAAACACCTCTCCCTTAAAAAAAACTGATCATTTTTTCTTGATTTTTACTCTCAACAGCGCGACCTTG
>CAYPIW010000101.1:0-14191 GCA_964410925.1 uncultured Desulfobacteraceae bacterium | reverse complement strand
TGAAACCAGTTCTTTTAAGATGATTTCCCATTGTTTTGAAATGGTTACGGTTCGATCCGTAAGAAAACTCTCGCTTCTCCAGTTCCAGTATTTTTTAATTGTTTTTTTTATTTTTTCCATATCAAATTTTCTCCAACAAAAAAGCCAGGAAGGACATTTCCCCATTTACGGACAAAACGCCTTCTTGGCTTTTTTAAATTTCAGAACCCATGCTAACACCCTTGAAAAAGGCTGTTAGCTCATTGGTCTTTATATGTTTGTTGCCAGTATGTTTATATTGTTGTAATAAATTTGATTGACGAACGATCACCTTCGGGTGATATCTCAAAATAGATAGCCAATTTATAACCTCGTGTCAATATTTTTATTATTTTCAAACACGATTTTTACCCTATCGAAATCTCTTCCGCATTTTACAAATCAGGCAAATTTGATGAACTCGCAAAAAGTCATAAAATACCGTTTTCTCTCCGAGCCGTAGGCGATAGGAGCCGGAGGCCGTCATTCCGGCGAAAGCCGGAATCCAGTCTTTTCAAACAGTTACAGAGCACCTGGACTCCGGTTTTCACCGCAGTGACGACTTTTTGCGAGTTTATCAAAATTATAAATCTTTAAAAATCACAAAAACCGACTTGAAAATGATCTCTTTTTCTAATATGGGAGGAATATCAAAATTCAAGCAAGACGCTTGTTTCAGATTAAAATAGTCAGTTCAGTACTGGTAAAAATATTAAACCGCAAACATAAATGGTATTATGAAAATACCGGATGTTCATGCGGTTTTTGCGCTTATGGCATTTGTTCATTTCGGACTGATTGTTCTGGAGAGCCATTAATGAATTCAGAAAATAATAATAGGCTGATCATAGATCTTGAAGGCATATGCTTTAAATATCCCGGCACAAGCAAAAATGCCATTGACGGCCTTAACCTGAAATTTTACCGCCAAGATCGGATTGGCCTTATGGGGCCCAATGGCAGCGGAAAAACCTCGCTATTTCACATCATCATGGGGCTTTTAACACCAAATGCCGGGAATATTAAAATTTTCGGCAAACCCGTAATTACGGAAAAGGATTTTAGAAAAGTCCGTTGCAGAATCGGCCTGCTTTTTCAGGATGCCGACGACCAGCTATTCAGCCCAACTGTTTTGAAAGACATGGCGTTTGGCTCCCTGAACCTGGGTAAAACCCCTGATCAGGCAAAAAAGATTGCAATAGACACTCTTTACGAACTGGGACTTGATGGTTTTGAACACAGGGTTACGTACAAACTTTCCGGCGGCGAAAAAAGACTGGTTTCCCTGGCAACCGTTCTGGCCATGAAGCCTGAAGTCCTGCTGCTTGATGAACCAGGCAACGGACTTGATGACAAGACAAAAGCAAGGCTTATTGATGTATTGTCTCATCTTGATCTTTCCTATATATTGATATCCCATGAAAGCGATTTTCTTTATGAGCTGACAGATTCCATTTATACCATGAAAAACGGAAAAATTCTCCCAAGTGAAAAAATACATGGACATCTTCATTCCCACCCCCATATTTCACACGGAGAAAAATGACCGTTTTCAGGTTGCCGATGTGCATAATATTTATCGGGACACGAATTAACGCAGATTAACACGGATTGAATTGGGTATAACAATTTTGCGTTTATTGTCATGCGAGAAAGTTCCGCTCAATTAAATTTATAATATTTTTAAAAATCCGTGTAAATCGGTGTAATCCGTGTCCAATAATCAGAAAGTAAACCCATGCATGATATTAATTTTACCCACGAGCACGAACTTAAGAAACATGATTTTTTAGGCTGCTGCAGGGATTGTCAGCACAGCCTGGATATTATAAAACCCCATATCATGGGATTTGCCAAACGCATTAAAAAGTACAGCCGAAATATGCTGGAAGCATTTAAGCCCGAGGATCTTTACCGGCTCTATCAACTTCTGGATGATCTGGCCCACATGCAGGCCGGTGTGCATCTGGCCGGGCTGATTTTGGATGAGCCGGATATTCAACGGGAACTTCCGGCAATCCGGTCTTATTATTCCGCATTTTTCGATATCCACGAAAAACATTTGGCGAAAGATTTGCTCAACGCCAAGGACCCCTGGGACACCTTGAAATCTTTTCCCTTTTATCCTCGATATGAAGCCCTGGTGAAAACTCAAATCCAGGCGGCACATCCCTCGCCCGGCAGCAGGCTGGCATTTATCGGATGCGGTTCCGTACCCATGACGCTGATTCTCATGAGCCGCCTGTATGACATCCCTTCCATGGGCATAGACAACTCTGCGGAAACCGTGGATTTGTCTAAAAAGGTAATCCAATGCCTTGGACTGGAAAAACAAATCCAAATTATCCAAGGGGATGAGTCCGGGCTTCGAGGTTTGGATTGGGATCTGGTGCTGGTTGCGGCCCTGGCGGAGCCCAAGGCCCGTATCTTTCAAACGCTTCGCAAGATTCTGAAACAACGCAAAACGCATATTCCCGTTATCTTCCGGACATACACCGGGATGCGCGCGGTTTTGTATAAACCGGTTCAGGCTGAAGATATCCAGGGGTTTTCAATTGTTAAGAAAATTCTTCCCACGGGACGGGTTAATAATACGACTGTTTTTGCGGAGTTGGATGAATGAAAGCGTACGAATTCGAGTCAATCAAAAATGAGTTTTTGGATATTTATGCCGCCATATGCGATCTAACGGATGATGAAATTCTTAACGGTCCTGAAGATATGTTCCGTTCTCATTTTGAGAGACTTCAAAGCCTAATCGCAAAAGATGTTGATGATCATCTGGCAAAGGAACTGATTTGCGACCGGGAATTGAAGTGGATCACAAAACGCATCTCCCATTTGAAAAAACTTAACGGGCTTCGAATGGAGATCCGATTTGCACAGTCTATTATCGCCGCCTCGGATCCGTGGACCGTGCTCCAGGGTTTTGTCTATTACCCTAATTATCTCCGGCTGGCGGATATGGAATACCGGGGAGCGAAATTGAAACCCTGGGACCGGGTGGTATTTCTGGGAAGCGGCCCCTTGCCCCTCTCCCTTATCTGCCTTTGCAAACAATACGGCGTTGAAGGCATGGGCATCGAACAAGTTCCGGAATATGCAACGCTTTCCCAAAAGCTTATTCAAGCCCTAGAGTTAACCGGGTACATTCGAATTGTCCAAGGCAGCCATTTTTCTTTGCCCCTTAATGAGAAATACAGTCTTGTGATGGTGGCCGCCGATGCAGGCCCAAAGGATGAAATCTTTACCCATCTTGCCAAAACGCTTCCAAACGGAGCAAGAGTTTCTTACCGAATCTATGAAAAAGGTTTAAGACGTCTTATGGATGACGGAGCTGCTTTGGATCTTCCTCCCGGGTTTAAGGAATACCTGCGCATCCGGCCGGAACCACCGGTGAATAATACGTCGGTTTTTCTAATAAAAACTAACTGAAATCTGAAACTGTAAACCGGAAATATAAAGATCAAATGCCTGATGAATTGCTGAATATCACGGAATCGGTTCCGACCCCTTTTCTCATTATAGAAGAACAGATCGTCAGAAAAAATATCAACCGCATTCAGGATTATGCAGACCAGCATGGATTTTCGGTTCGCCCCCATATCAAGACCCACAAATCCCTTGTAATCGCCCGCATGCAGCTCGATTCCGGTGCAATCGGGCTGGCAGTTGCAAAAATTCAGGAAGCCGAGGTCATGGCAAGGCTCGGACCTGTCGATATCGCTGTGGCATATCCTGCAGTCGGAAAAAATCGCACGGAACGTATTGCTAAACTGTCTCTGAAACAAAATATAAGAGTTGCGGTGGACTCCGAATATCTCCTTAACCAGCTCGGACGTTCGGCGGTCAAACACGGCACCACTATCGGGATTCTGGTTATTTTTGACGCCGGACTCGGCCGTTGCGGAACCGCCGATCCCGTGCAAATCGTAACCCTCGCCCGGCACGCAAAAACTCACCCTGGTCTTCGTTTTGACGGTATACAGATGTATCTTGGACATCTGTACGGATACCCGGCCAGGGACCCGCGTAGTTTTGAACAAATTAATCGATTGTGGGAACCGGTATATGACGCTCTGTACACCGCCGGTCTTGATCCGGAAACCGTATCATCCGGCTCAACGCCTTCCATAGAGAACACCCACCTTGTCCGTCATGTTACCGAAATCCGGGTGGGAACCGCCGTTCTGAACGATTATTTTGTGCTCAAGTTCGGACATTGCACCCGAAACGATTGTGCCGCCCGTGTGGTGGCGACCGTTATTTCCGATGTTGTATCGGGGCGGGCAATTATCCACGCCGGCTCAAAAGCCCTTTCGGCAAAACAGTTGTTGCGTCATGAGAACCTTGAAATGGGGTTTATTGTGGAATATCCGGATGCCCGGATCACCCGCCTTCACGAAGAGCACGGCTGGGTGGATGTGAGTCGTTGCAATCCTGCACCAAAAATAGGGCAACGACTGAGCATTATCCCGGTTAATGTAGGCCTATGCATTAATCTATACGATCATTTTTATATGATCGCCCCGCACGGCATCCTGCGAAAGGAGCAGGTTGATGCAAGGGGATGCCTTGTCTGAGGTTTTACTCTTGCGCAAGTGGCATTCGCCCCATTGTAACAACTGACCAGGGGGAATAACTATCCGAAAATATCTTCATTAAATTTCTAAGATCATGGGCACCCATAGGGATAATACCACCACTGAGAATACCACCAATACGGGTAAGGATAGGGATAAAATCTCTCCTCTTTTCTCACCTTGAAAAGATGGATCTCCTTAATCGAGATAAGAGGATACATGAACTCTATTTCACCGAGTGGAAGCACCCTCTTGCCTCTGACCTCTCCCGCAACAAGCGCCTCTCTTCCCCGACTGTATATGGCTGTCTCCAGATATCCGTCGTATACCGCCAGGAATCTTCCATCAGACTCATCAATATCCTTGGGCCTTCCCTCAATGTCCGCCGGTTTTTGGAGCATCTCGATCAGGGTGCCCTCTTTTGTATTTTTGGAACCGAGAATAATTCCACTAAAAACAACTATCTTTCCTTTGTACGCCTCCGGATCTTTAATCACCTCTTTGAAGGTTATATCTCTTGATATCTCTCTTTTGAGTGGGTCAGAGATTATCGGTGTACAACCGGCAGAAATCAAAAAAAATAATATTGCCGGAAACCAAAATCTATCATTTCCGGATGGATGCTGATTCATAATGGTTTACAATTTTTCATTATTTAACGGCGTTGCCGATGATTAAAAGACCGAGCCACTGCTCATCACACTTTTTTAAATCATCTAAAACGGTTCCCAGTGAAGTCTTTAATATCATCTGTTTGTCCGTATACCCGGCATAATAGACGATAGCCATGGGAAGATCAGCCGGATAATATTTGCCGAATTTTTCCACAAGCTGATCCATTGACGAAATGGCCATATAAAACACCATTGTCACATTATGTTTGGAAAGATCCTTTAACAGATCATCACCCTTCTCGAATGCTCTTCCAAACATGGAATGGGGAGCAGTAAGCATGACAAAGTTAATCCCTTCTCCGATCATCGGTCTTTTAAGGGCCGCGGCGGCCGCGCTGAACGCACTGATTCCGGGAATCACTTCAAGGTATCTCTGGTCAAACCCTTTCAACAGCCAGTAAAGAGAAGGACCGTAAACACAAGGATCTCCGCTGTCCAGCATAACTACGGTTTTGTTCTTGTGAATGGCATCCATTACAAAATTAAAAACCTTTTTCTTTCGCTGTTCCACTCTCTGGAACCATTTGCCGAAATCGGTTTTACGCAGTTGACTGGCCTCTTTGCCATGGATACCTTCCCAGGGATCAAAAGCAACCTTTTCATGGTCGATATACTTTGAAAAGTTCTTCTGAATATATGGGGGGCATAGAAAAATATCCGCCTTTTCAAGAACCGCCAACCCCCTTGGCGCCGTGAGATCTGCCCCGGAAGGCCCCATCCCGACAACATAGAGTTTCCCCTCCTCCGCAGCATAGCAAAAAGATAAACCAAAGCAGACCATTAAAAACAGAATGCCGAATATCTTTACAAAACTTTTCGACAGGTTAATCATTTTTTCCTCTCGTCATTTTACTTCGAAGGTCAATATGGTGGCATATTGATCAACATCACACTCTGATTTGTCTTCACGTATCTTTTTTAAAGGAATTTTGACCCACCAGATGCCCGGATGTACGATACGAATATTAACGATTCCGTCCGCGTCGGTTCTGGCCGCGAATGGGTATTCTTCCCGTGTCGAAAAACCCACATAAGTCGCAAAAACAACTTCATCGGCAAGGGGTTTGCCCTTAAACATCACTTTTACCGGAAGACAATCGCCTGATGTAAGCATACAGGGATCTTTTTGAGGGATCATTTCAAGAGAATGTCCCAAAACTGATTTATATGCGGAGCCGCCCGGCTTTCCCGCATGGAAAATAGCCTTGGCAAAAAATTCCACATGCCGGCAGGATATGGCATCGGAAAGTTCTTTTTTACTTTTTCTTTTTCTGCCCTCGGGAGTCATGCTGACAAACACCGGCTCCATGGCGGCAACAGCGAGGTAGGTTCCCTCTTTGCTCATGTTCAAATCAACGCCGACCTCGTTAAAAAAAGACTCGGGATCGTATTTTTTTAATTCAAAATCTGCTTTTCCCCCAGACGGCTCGAGATAAAAAAAATCTTTCATGTTTTCCGGTCTTGCCAGGTCGGCAAAAGGAAGTGAATGGGCAAGATACAAAAAGACTTTTGCGGTACCTCCGACCTTCTGATCATAATGATCCAGACCCAGCCACAGGTTGTGTGCAGATAATGGTGAAACTGACAGTAATAGAACGATGACCACAATAACAAATCCCGGCAGTTTTTTCTCTTTCCATTTGGTTTTCATTTGCATTCCCCCTTTTATTTATATAGTTACAACTTCCCGCTGATCGTGAATACCGCTGTAAAAGGTGGGCCGGCATAGTAATCCGCGGTTTCCCCGGTATCATCGGCTACAATGGCACCGACGTATCGTTCATCAAACAAATTGTGCAATTCAAGGCCTATTTTTGCTTCTTTTAATCCAAAAATATCATCTATGGTATATCTTAGATTCAGGTCAACAACCGTATAATCATCAATTCTTTCTTTGTTCAAGGCATCGCCGTATCTGCTGTCAATCCATTTGACTGTCGGGCTGATTTCAAGATTGTTGATTGTGTAAATTAAACCGGATTTAATCATCCACTCCGGGGTATCGGGAAGTTGATTGTCTTTAATTTTTACAATGCTATCCCCCCGTTTAAAGTCATCGTCAAAACTCATGTCCGTGTAACTGGGATTTAAATAAAATACCAGGTTTTTTAACGGATAAACACTGATCTCCAGTTCAAATCCATAGGCGGTGGCATCGCCGACATTTTGATAATAGCTGATCGGCTTATTATTCTTGGGATTGATCAGTCTCGGATCATCAATGCTGACCAATATATCATTATGCTGACTGTAAAAAACCACCGGAGCGATGGAAAAATATTTGTGGGTATATCTGAAACCCACATCAAAATTATCCGAGGTTTCCATTTCCCAGTCATCAAATATATCCTGCAATGTTATCCCGGCATTTTTAAAAATCTGTTTCATGTTCACGTAGGTATTGGTAATAGGAACGTACGCGTAGGGTCTCATGTAATTTCTGCCGTAATTAAAATACATGCTGGCGTTGTCCGTAAACTCGTAACCCATGCCGAACGTAGGCAACCATTCATCATAATCGGTTTCCCTTAAACTGATGTCCGGATCTTCTTTTAATTCAAGTGTTGCATCCGAAACATATCCGGTACTGGCCGGTTCCTCATAATAGAAATATTTCACCCCTGCCTGAAATTTGTATTTATTCAGCTCATAAGACAGTTTGGCGTAAGGACTGTGAATTTGTCCGTGCCCGTCATTTTCCGAATAGTACAGGTATCCGTTGTATTCCAATCCACCGTCGGCAGTGGTAACATATCTTCTAACGTATTTTTCCAAGTCATGGGACTCATACCAATAACCGGCGGTCAGTCCAAAATCTGAGATATCAACACGTAATTCGGGGATAACCCCGTACCGTTCCAGGTCTCTGATCTTGTCTAATACCCCGGGTTTCTTCGGTTGGGTGTATCCTACCACTGGGAACCCTGCCTGTCCTTCCCGGTATTTTGCGTCTTCAGTGGAATAGTAGGGTTTTAAAGAAAAATTAAATTTTTCAGACATATTAATGTCAATGATTGACATAAAGTCCCTGTTTATGAATTTTCCGCGATTGTAATCATAGTAATCTATATTTTCCTTGGGGTCTGATTGAAGTTCATTATTATAATGGAGATAATAAGTATCGTCATGATCTATACCATCCGCCTGCTCGTAATTGAGACTTTTGAAAAAATGCCTCTCACTTTCATTGAAATTATAAAACAGGTCTATATTTATGTTATCATTCCATTTCTGATTCAGTCCCATGGTGAAATGATTTCTCGGACCCAGATCCCCTTTCCCTTTCCATTTATCTGCATCCGTGTAAGAATATGATCCAAAAATACTTGTTTTTGTGGGCAATTCTCCTGAATCAACCCTCAGGAATGTTCTGGTAAATTCCTTGGAGCCAAAGCTTTGACTCACTTCGACCCCGGCTGTTTCTTCCGGTCTCCTCAATTGCAATTCTATCGATCCGCCTCGGTTACCGGAGCCTGTTCCCAAATCAGCAGGGCTGGCTCCCTTATAAAGACTGACGGTTTCCATATTCTCCATGTCGTATATATCCTCTCTGGCCCCAATGGGCATGATACCGTAATTGGGAATACCTTCAACAGTCATGCCGTTATAGTATCCTTTTAATCCTCTGATACGGATATCCGTACCACTCAGCCCATACGGGTCATAACTTTCCACATTAATGCCCGAAAGAATATCCAGTGCATTATAAACACTTGTTTTGGCAGGAGCGCCCAACAACTCGATTCCTTTTGTGGTGACAGACGTTCCGGTATACAGAGAATCGCCCGCTTGTTTGGTTGGCCGGATCAATTCGCCGGTCACGACAATGTCTTCCAATTTATAGACATCGCTTTTTTCATCGCCAGCCATCAAATTGTTTAATGAGCAGAACAATAGGACACAACAAGCCAAACCAATTAATAATCTTTTATCCATCTTTCCTTCCCCTTTTAGCAAATAAAAAGCTACGGTGATTTCGGATTGACGGAGAAATGCCGCTGTGATACATAAAATAGCGGAGTTTCCCTCAATCCGAAGGAGCTTCACCGGGAAGGCGGCTCATGGTTCCCTGGACGGTTCCTGCTGCCTTCCCCCATTTATCGACTTTTTTCCGTATCACCTCCTTTGACCTTATCTGCTTCACAAAAAAAGCCACGAGGTCCAATCATCCGTTCTCGGATAACAGCCTTCGTGGCTTGGTCTAAATTAAATCTTTTACATGCCTGAAATGTTCAGGCCGGTTTTATCAGAAGACAGCTTCTGCCGCTTTATTTTTAATAGATACTTGTTACCAATGATTGATACAGTTGTCAAGAGTGTAGTTTTTGCAGGTCGAAAATTCGTCAAAGGTAACTCTAACCGATTCAGTTACATCAGATTAAAAAATACAATAGTTATCAGTGTGTATCTGCGAAAATCTGCCTGCCCCGTAGGTCCATAAGATCGTACTGGGGTGTCCTATTTAACTTGTTTTATTGACTTTTTTGACTTTAAGATCAAAATATGGCAAAAAATGAAAAATTGACGAAAAATACTTGACAAAGGATTTTTTAAACGTTAATTAGCGCCTCAAAATATTATTAGAAAATTCTAATGAATTTGTTGACACTATATGAAAAATATGAGGAGTAAAAAAAACTTTGCCAAAGCCACTGACACCGGCCATGGAAAATTATCTGAAGGCCATTTATAACCTGGACAGAGAAAAGCGGGTGGTTCGGGTCAGGGATATTGCCAGGGCTCTGGGTGTCCGTATGCCCACGGTGACCAGTATGCTCAAAACCCTTAGTAAGAGAAAACTGGTTGATTACGAAAAATATGAATATCTGGAACTGACGGATACTGGAAGAGCTATTGGCGAGAAAATTCATCACAGGCACCGTGTGTTACGAAGTTTTTTGACGGACGTCCTGAACATTGATAATGAAACCGCCGATGAAGAGGCCTGTAAGATGGAACATGCCATCAGTACCCCAACATTGGATAGATTCATCGCATTTATGGAATTTGTTCAGTCCTGTCCCCGGGCGGGCGCAAACTGGCTTGATCGTTTTGAAACATATGCCGTGGAGGGCAGAGACCGGGCAAAATGTCTGGAGCACATGAAAGAATTTGTCGGTGGGTTCAAGGAAAAGATAGACGCCATGGAAGATACATAGGGAGGATACCTGGAATGGTTCTCAGCATGATTAATCCGGAAACAGAGGTTACGCTTATCGGTATAACCGGAGGAAGAGGAATAAGGTCAAAGCTTTACAGCATGGGGCTTGTGCCCGGGGTAAGTCTCAAAGTCTTAAACCGGAACGGGCACGGTCCGGTTATCATTGCCGTAAAAGATTCCAGGCTGGTTATCGGTCACGGTATAGCCAGTAAAATTGTTGTGGAATAATTTTTTTTGTCATAAAACTTAGACCTTTCTAATTCAGATATACCTATCTAATATGAACATCGTCGGTAAAAAAGATCTGGTCACCGTCATTAACCGGAGCGCTGAAGAGCTTCATCAGAGAATAGATCTGCAGCGCTACCTCATGACCGCCTTACTGGAAAATAAAGTGGGCGATGAGACGATAAATCAGCTCTCGTTTCCCACCTGTTTCCCTGATGAAAACAGATTAAAACAGGCCATTATGGAGACCATAGATGTTCTGGAAGAAAGCAGAAAGGCTTTTAAATCCAAAAGATTGGAGGTGTTGCGCAAGAAACTTACACAAGTATTGATAGAATCTAAATAGTGCCTGGACGAAAACTGTCTTTTTCGCCAATATCTGCGTCAGACTCAAATTTTAATTCTCGAAATACTAACAGTATTCCTGTAGTTAAAATTTTCGTCTTTCCCTCCGGGGCGTAGGCCCTACGGGCCGGAGGCTTGATCTTAACGAAAAATCCTGGTTTTCGTTCAGGCACTAAATAACAGGAATGTCTTACGGTCTCGGGCCGTTAAAGGTTCCGAGAAAGTGAAGGCGTAACTTGGAGCTTTGTATGAAGCTTTGGTTGCGCCTTTTTATTTGGCCGTAACATGTAAAAATGCCCATCAGGAAAGCCACAAGTATCAACCTTTAAAAAAACAAGGAGCAAAATCATGCATAGCAAGTCCGGTCGAAAATCAATAGCGTGGTCTCCGGATTTCAATAATCACCTTAAACTCAAAGGATGTGGCCTGATCAATTGTCGATCCTGCTTGGGAGTCCGTAATCCCATCAGAGAGGAGATCCAACAGATTATCATGAATAGGTTCAAATGCGACAGCGGGCCTGATTCGAAACCTTCTGCTTCGCATAAGGATTTTAGTGAATAACCTGTCGTACACTCAATGAGATGATTTTTAACGAGAACATCACCCGGACAGGACGGAAAAAATTGTCACAACTGCAAAAAGACTCAAAGGATAAATGTATTAATCTTTATTCGTGTCTTGGTGGCAAATAGGTTTCGAGGGGTAACGCTCATGAGCACCAATTTCCAAATCCAATTTAAAAAAAGCAACGGCAACCTGCACATTCAACCAAAAGGGGATTTTGACGGGAGTTCCGCCTGGGAGTTGATCAATCTGATCCATGATCAATACGACGGTAAAGGACGAGTGTTTATCGACACCCGTAACCTGGGCGAAATACACCCGTTCGGCTGCAACACGTTTCAGTGCCGGCTTAATATCAGAGGTCTGCTGCCAGATCGACTGTGCTTCAAAGGTAAAAAAGGTTTTGAAATTGCACCAAACGGCAGCCGGATCATTGTTAATTCCGAAAACGATCCCTGCCGGTGCAACGGAAATTGTAAGAGATGTATTTGTAGCGCTAAAAGAAATAAATTTGGGAATACAACAAATAAAAAGGTCGGGTAGAATTTTATTAATGTGTGAGTTGAGGGTCTTAAAATAAAAGGAATAATAATAAGATATGCTTGGAGGTTTCGATATGGCAATCGTTGGTGAACAATGGGTGCGTGTGCATGTAGACGCAAAAACGCTCAATCGTCTGATAGCGGCGGGACAGGTGTGCGCAGCGGATTTCCGCTGCCTGGATTGTGAATCAAAACAGTGTATCTGGCGGCTTTGTCTTACTAACTGTGCAAGCAAGTTGAATACCGGAAAAGCAACGGTATCGGATCAGAAAAACCTTTGCCGATTCCGTGGCCAAAGCCCGAAACAACATACCTTTTGACAACCTCATGGAGGTCGATCCTGAAAGTTATTTTGAGAGTCAGCGGAACAAAAAAGCCGGATTCGTGGGAGGAATACGACGAGTCGGAAGCGCTGGTAAAACGTTCCAGGGATCTGAATTTCGATGGCGAACCGGACCTTAAGAAAATGGCAGGTGAGAAAGTGAGCAAGACAAGGAGGATAATTAAGAAGAATGGTTCTCAGCGATGTTGATACGGATAAAGAGGTAACGCTTATCGCAATAACCGGAGGGAGAGGGATAAGATCAAAGCTCTATAGCATGGGGCTTGTACCGGGAGTGAAACTTACGGTTTTGAGTCGAAACGGTACCGGGCCGGTCATGGTTGCCGTAAAAAATGCCAGGTTGGCCATTGGTCATGGCATGACCGAGAAGATCATTGTGGAATAATATTTTTTGCGTCTAATATCAGGAAATTCTGATTATTTTAGGGATGTCTTGCGATTTTCCGGACAAAGTTTTCCGGGGAAAAGTGAAGGCGTAACTCGACCAGGAAAAGACATTGGGTTACGCTTTTTTTATTTATTTTGAGGGAGGTAAAGGAAGATGAAATTAGGTTTACCGGGTTCACGGAAGCTGTTGAGATTTATCGCGCCGGAGAACTGGTAAATCCTGCAACGATACCCGAAACTTCAGATAATCCGTCTTCTTCTAAGAAACAAGCAAGGTGTGGACTGGGACCCGGAGGCAAATGCGTATGCCCAAAATGCGCCGCAAGCATTGGGCACAGACGTGGAGTGCCGTGCAGAGAAGAGGCATGTCCGAAATGTAAAGCAAAAATGAGACGAGAATGAAAAAGGAGGTGATGGCAAATCGGTTAACAGCTTAAGGAGTTAGGAAATGAATAATAGAATATATAATCTATATGATCAAATAAGGAGAAAAATCAATGAGACGTTTAGTCGATGTAGAGCCGGAAACACAGGCAACCATCCGGAAAATCGAAGGAGGAGAGGATATAAAGAAGCATCTTGAGGATCTGGGCATAAACCGGGACGGGGAAATCAGGGTATTGGAACAGGCTCCTCGGCATGAGCACAAGGTGGCCATCTCTCTCAGCATGGATGATAGAGAGATCATCCTGGGTCATGGAATGGCCGACAAGGTGTATGTAGATAAGGAGGGGGGCATAACATCCCTCCTTGATTTGGAAGAAGAGGACAAGGGAATCATAAGGGCATTTGGCGGCGGGAAGGATTTGGCCGAATGGTTTTCTGCTTTGGACATTGAAACGGGTAAAGAAGTAAAATTCCTGAAACATCTCCCCGACGACACCCTGTCTTTTGAGATCCAGGGCAGACCCGTAACAATGGGTGAAGAGCGCGCATCCAAGATTTTGGCAGAGTATGAAGGGAAGACCATTCAAATTAATTATTTGAAAACGGGTGAAAAGGCAAAAGTGGATTCTATCATCGGAGGCATTTCCCTCAAAGAGGAATTTGAACACGAAGGTATCAGGAAAGGCGCCGACATCACCATGACCGGGAGAGATAAAACCGCTCCCGTATCGGTTAAAGGGAGATATGTTCGGGCTGAAACAGGTGGCCGGCAGATCACCATCGGCTATGGCATGGCCAGGAAAGTCTGGGTAGAGTAAAAGATACATAAAAGTCAGGAGAAACAGTAAGTGCCAATAGGAGCATTACCGATTTGTTAAAATGGTTTTCACCCATTAACTTATTCATTTTTTGAGCGAAAGCCTTTCAATCGGGTTTCAGGTGTCAGGAGTAAGAAA
>CAYPIW010000100.1:0-27843 GCA_964410925.1 uncultured Desulfobacteraceae bacterium | reverse complement strand
TAACTTTAGCTCACTTAAGGCACTTCAAACTTTGGACTTCACCTTATACGAGACAGTGTCCATTAAAAATACGTTATCGTAGTTATGAATTAGAGCACTAAGGGTATTGATAAGATCAGGAAACGGCTGATTTAAATTGATAATTATCAGGTTGAAAATAGCATTGTCTATAGAGAGAAGTGCTCATTTTAATAGGCAAATTTCCTGGGGAGAGGGAACTTATCCCGTAACAGCAGGATAAACCTTGATCCTTTATTCTTTCCAAAGGTCAACATCGATCAGTCCGAGCTTTGCGGCATAGCGGGTTAATTCAATGGCATTGTGAAGGCCAAGCTTGTTCATAATATTGGCGCGATGGTTTTCAACGGTCTTGGGGCTGATAAAAAGCTTTTCAGCAACTTTTTTACTGGACAATCCTTCTGCCAGAAGGCGCATAACTTCCTGCTCCCTCGGCGTCAGCGTATCATAATCGGCATCTGTAATTTTTATCTCTTTTAACGGAGATTTCATAAGATTTTCAACCACCGCATGGGAAACCGAGCTGTCAAGAAAATAATCGCCCTTTGCAACAGATTCAAGCCCCTGCAAAAGCCTTTCAGAGGCAGATTCCTTGACCACATATCCGGTGGCTCCGGCCTGAAAAGCCTCGGCAATGTAATCAATTTTAGAATGCATGCTGACAATCAAAATGCGTGTCGTCGACAAAAGAGTTCGAATTTCTCTAGTCAGTTGAATGCCGCTTCGATCCGGCAGGGATATGTCCACTATAATCATATCCGGGTTGAGTTTTTTCGTCATTTGAAGCCCCTCTCGTCCATTTCCGGCTTCACCAACCACCTCAAACCGAGAATCGCGCTCTATAATTGCCTTAAGCCCTTCTCTGAAAAGAGGGTGGTCATCAATAATCAATATGCTCTTTTTTTCGGGCATAATTTTGCTCCTTATAGGGAACTTCAATACATATTTTTGTGCCTTCCGCCGGGCGAGATTGAATCTTCATTTTTCCGTTCAAAAGGCTGACTCTTTCCTCCATACTTCGAAGTCCCATTCGTTTCTCTTTGATAACCGATACCATCCGGTTTTTGATATCAAATCCTTTACCATCATCCTCTATGCGCAGGATAATGTATGGAAAAGAACCGACCATTTTGAGGGTTACACTGGCGGCATCCGCATGCTTTTTAATATTCCAAAGAGCCTCCTGGATAAGGCGGTACAGGTTGATCTCCGTGTCAAAAGGAATTGTCAAATCATCCATGCCGGCAGCGAAAAAATCAATGTTTATCTGATTTTTCTCGGCAAATTCTTCACAATATTGATAAGCCGTTCGGACCAATCCCAATTGCTCGAGGCCGGGAGGGTGTAAATCATAAGCAAAATTTCTGAGAGCCGATATTGATTTTTTGAGTATTTTTGACAATTCCGAAGTTTTTTCCCTTATTTCAATCTGTATGGATGGATAATTATCAAAAAGTGTTTCGCAGCCGATTCTCACCAGGGAAAGGTCTTGTGCCACATTGTCGTGTAGATAACGGGCAATTCGCTGGCGCTCATTTTCCTGGGCTTTCATCAGTTGTTGGGTGAGAGTGCGAACATGTTCTTCTGCCTGCTTTCGTTTGGTGATGTTCACTATATTTCCCATAATAGCAGGCTTTCCTCTATATTCGATGGAAGCTGCAATCATTTCGCACCAAATGGTTTCCCCATCTTTTTTGAGCCTTTGAACCTCATAATCATACGGAACAGATTCACCCTTCAATCTTTTCGATACTCTTTCTGCGATAAACTCCCTGTAATCAGGATGAATCAGCACCTTATATTCCTTACCCAGTAATTCTTCTACCGTATACCCATGCATCGTCGCGAATCTATCGTTAACAAATACAAACCTTCCATCCTGGTGGATAAAAATACCGGTAAGGGAGTTCGTTGTAAGTGTTTTATACTTTTCCTCACTTCTCCTCAGGTCTTCCTCCACCTGTTTGCATCCGACGGCTTCTTTTTCTAACTTTTTTATCCGATGCTCCAATTCCTTATAAGTCGGCTTCCCGGGCATTTGAATATACTCCTATACACCGTTATCCCACCATTTCATCATTTCATATGCGAGGCAAAAGTTCAA
Organism: uncultured Desulfobacteraceae bacterium; assembly: GCA_964410925.1. Lineage (GTDB taxonomy): Bacteria > Desulfobacterota > Desulfobacteria > Desulfobacterales > UBA11574 > S5133MH16. The sequence continues at coordinate 25,721 of CAYPIW010000100.1, read as the reverse complement.
GGACACAACAGCCTGTTTTATTAACAGCAAATTATAAAAATTCTGAGATTTGTACCTTCCAGTGCGATCTTGTTTGACTAAAAAAAAGGGGTGCAACGAGTGACACCCCTTCAGAACAGTTAAACGCCAATTTTTCTCTAATATTTCCTGAATATTTCTAATTTATCACAAAAATATTGTTGTTGAGAGGATATCGTGACAGATCAGGAATCTTCGTATTTAAAAGAAATTGATACTCTGGCACGATAGGAAACGACCTTACCATCATTAATTGTCATATCCAGTTTTGTGATTTCAGCAACTCTTAAATCCCGCAGACTTTTCGTTGCCTTTGCTACTGCAGTTTCCGCAGCTTTCTCCCAGGAAGTTTCACTTGTTCCCACCAATTCTATGATTTTGTAAACACTGCCACTCATGTTTGCCTCCTTTTATTAAATTTAATTAATAATATCGAATATTCAATTCAATCCGACGAGTTGTTGCTAAATATTTTGCAAAAGCATAATTAAAAAGTTTATGTGCATGGGTTTTAAACATTAAGTGGAATTGTTGACATAAACTGTATCGGAATAAGCACGAAGACAAGGTAATTAAAAAAGTGGTTCTTCGTAATCGAAGAACCACCCCATACAAGCGCAAAAATGTAGCCTCCCGCGCTTTTAAATATTTTCAAATACCATAAAATTTTATTCACACTATGTCCATAAGATAAAAGCTTCATTTTTATAGGGAAAAATCCCGGACCCCAGGCAATTCTCCTATACATTATCACAAATGATTTCAATCTTTTATTAGAAATATTTTTCTTGACTTTTCCTGTTCTATCGTTAGAAAAAGATAGAAAGAATTTTTGTCTCGGAAAAGAGGTGAATGATGACGGATAAATCACAGGAAAAGACAGGGCCGGAAACTTTTTTTGCGGACTGGATGAAGATGACCACGGAATTATGGGACCCCATGGCTTGGATGTGGAGCGCTTTCCATAAAACCGGTATGACACCGGATTCAATAAAAGATGGAAAAAGGCCACGGATAAAGGAATCATGGGATACCGCCCAAAAAACCTGGCAAGCATTTTCACAGGTTATGAGTGAACCGGAAACCATGGAAACCCTCTTGAAAGGAGCCGGTATGCTGCCGGAAATTTTCTTGAAAACAGCACAAACGGGTTCGAAAACTTTCGTGAATTTTCAGAAGCAGTGGCTGGAACGTACCGGTAAGTTACAGGAATCCGCCAAAACCTATGACCTAGAAGAAGATGCATTCAAGGCATGGACCCAACTATACGAACAAGAATTCAGAAAGTTTTTTAAAATTCCTCAATTGGGACTGACTCGATTTTATCAGGAAAAAATGATCCGGTCGATGGACAAATTTAACATTTATCAGGCCGCAGTCACTGAATTTTCTCGTCTTTTATTACTGCCCATGGAAAAATCATTCCAGGTCTTACAGGAAAAGTTGACGGAATTAGCGGATAAGGGAGACCTTCCTGAAGATTCAAAAAAATATTACCAGATATGGATAAAAATACTGGAAGGCCAATACATGATTTTGTTCCAATCGTCCGAATACACACAGGCACTGAACAAGACTCTTAATGCAATGTCGGAATTTTCGGCAGTAAAAAAAGAGATTCTCCAGGATTTTCTGAATATGCTTCCTGTTCCCACCCATAAAGAGATGGATGAACTATATAAGGAAATTTACCTTTTAAAAAAGCGAATAAAAGAACTTGAAAAGAAAAAATGAAAATCCTGTATAATTTTTTTTAGTTAAATTAAAACAGCATGGATTATGATTCCGAATTCAAGAATCCAAAATAGAATGGGGGGTAATTTTATGACTCAACCCAAAATAGCCGTTGATCTGATTCTTTCAAAACTGGCCGAGGATGCGGAAAAGGCCCGGACGCGTGCTGAAAAGGCCTCGGAAGTATTGCTCGGACCTCTTGAAACAGAAATCGCCACCACGCCTTGCGATGTTGTTTATGAAGAAGACCGGGTAAAACTCAAGCATTATAAGCCGGCAACCAAAATTCAGCTTAATAGACCGCTTCTCTTGGTTTATGCCCTGATCAATCGGGAAACAATGCTTGACCTCCAGCCGGGAAAGAGCGTTGTGCAAAATTTTTTACAGGAAGGAATTGACCTTTATATGATCGACTGGGGCTACCCCACTCGCAAAGACAGGTATCTCACAATTGATGATCATGTTAACGGGTATATAGACAACGCTGTGGATTTTATCCTCAAAAAACACAATCTGGACAAGATCAACCTGATGGGAATTTGCATGGGCGGTACCTTTTGTGTCATTTATTCGGCCCTTCATCCTGAAAAGGTTCAAAACCTGGTTTTAACGGTCACCCCGACCCATTTCGAAACGAATAAGGGGCTTTTGCATATCTGGATGAGGGATATGGATGTAGATCAGATTGTGGATACTTATGGCAATATCCCCGGAGATATAATGAATTTAGCGTTTTTGCTCCTTAATCCTGCCCGGCTGATGATCGACAAATACGTAGGGTTTTTAGAAAATATGGACGATAAAAAATTCGTGGAAAATTTTGTCCGCATGGAAAAATGGATCTTTGACAGCCCGGATGTGCCGGGGGAGACATTTCGGCAGTTTGTCCAGGATTGTTACCAAAAAAACCTGCTTATCCAGAATAAGATGAAAATCGGCGGTCAACGGGTGGATCTCAAGAAAATCACCATGCCCCTGTTAAACTATTACGGCAAATACGACCATCTTGTGCCCCCGGAAGCCTGTGAACCCCTTATAACTAAAGCAGGCAGCAAAGATACCGAAAACGTTTGTCTTGATACGGGTCATATCGGTATTTATGTCAGTTCCAAGTGTCAAAAAGAATTTGTACCCCGGATTGCCCAGTGGCTCAAGCAAAGGACGACGGATAAAAAGAAATGCAAAACAAAACCCCCGTCCCGAAAAAAACGCGTGGCAAAAAAGACGCCGGCCCAAAGCAAACCGGCTTTGAAAACTAAAAAGAATAAATAAAGCAGGACGTATCACATGGAGAAGAGAATATGCTGGAAGAATATCCCAAAGAGACCACCTTGCCGGACGGTTTTGTTTGTATCCTGAGGCCAATGACCCGGGACGATCAGGATGCGCTCTACAGGTTTTTCATTTCGCTTCCCGAGGAAGACAGAAGATATTTGAGAAACGATGCGACAAACAGAATTCTTATTGAAAAATGGTGCCGTGATTTAAACCACGATAAAGTTTTGCCCATACTGGCAGAACATGGAAACAGGATACTTGCAAACGCAACCCTTCACAGGGAAACCTTTGGGTGGGGAAGGCATATCGGCGAGGTCAGGATCACAGTGGCCGCAGATTTTCAGCATCGGGGTTTGGGCTCTCTTCTCTTGGAAGAGCTCTCAAGACTGGCTCTTAAACACCATCTGGAGAAACTCTGCGCAAAGGTTGTTGCTTCCCGGACCTATGTGACCCGGGCTTTTGAAAAAAATGCTTTTGTCCGGAAAGCAACATTGAAAAACTATGTGAAAATTCTCTATGATAAAAACTATGAAGACATTGCCGTTCTTGTCAAGGATTTAAAGCAAACGTCGGTATAGACTATGAGTAAAGGAGATTTTATGCGTGAAGTGGTGATCGCAAGCGCTGTTCGCACGGCTGTGGGGTCTTTCGGCGGTTCGTTGAAAGATGTAACGGCTGTGGAGTTGGGAAGCATTGTCATAAAAGAGGCCCTGGTCAGAGCCAAGATTCGACCGGAAAAGATTGATGAGGTGATCATGGGTAATGTCCTTCAGGCCGGGTTGGGTCAAAATCCGGCACGCCAGGCCGCCAAGCGGGCGGGAATCAGCCAATACATTCCTTCGACTACCGTTAACAAGGTGTGCGGGTCGGGGATGAAAACCGTAATCATGGCGGCTCAGGCCATAAAATCCGGGGATGCGGATATCATCGTGGCCGGGGGCATGGAAAATATGAGCGAGGCTCCTTTCGTACTACCCCACAGCAGATGGGGTCATAGAATGGGCCATGACCGGGTCATTGATGTCATGATTCAGGACGGACTGTGGTGCTCTTTTGGGGACACTCATATGGGGATTACCGCAGAAAACATTGCGGAAAAATTCAAAATTAGCAGAGAAGAACAGGATGCGTTTGCCGCTAAAAGCCAGCAAAAGGCGGAGGCGGCCATAAAAAGCGGCCGCTTCAAGGATGAGATCATTCCGGTTCAAGTCCCCCAGAGAAGAGGAGATCCTGTCATTTTCGATACCGATGAATTTCCCAGATTCGGCACTACCGTAGAAAACCTGGGCAAACTTAAGCCGGCGTTCCGCAAAGACGGAACTACCACGGCGGGGAACAGCTCAGGGATAAATGACGGCGCCGCGGCTCTTATAATTATGAACGCCGGCAAAGCCTTTAAGATGGGGATACGGCCCATGGCCAGGATTATAGGGTATGACTACCAGGGGTGTGAACCTGAGCTCATGGGTACCGGTCCTATTTATGCGGTGCGAAGCGCCATTAATAAGGTAAGAGAGGAACTGGGCAAGGATATCGACCTTGTGGAACTCAATGAGGCCTTTGCCGCCCAGTCCATCGCATGCCTGAAAGACTTGAATCTGGATCCGGAGATTGTCAACGTTAACGGCGGTGCCATTGCCCTGGGACACCCCATCGGATGCAGCGGCGCCAGGGTATTAACAACCTTACTTTATGAAATGGAAAAAAGAGATGCCAAAGTGGGATTAGCCGCTCTTTGCATTGGCGGTGGAATGGGAATTGCCACTATCGTTGAACGGGAATGGTACTATTGAGTTTTATTTAATAAGGAACCACAGCATATGATCCTTTATCAATATCCTATATCAGAATATCTAAAAGATAAAAGTCAGATTACGATCAGACCGCTTCGAAAAGAAGATGAGAAAATCCTGTATGAGTATTTCTTAAGACTTCCCCCGGAGGATCGGATGTGCCTCAGAGACGATGTCACCGATCCCAAAGTCATCAAAAACTGGATCTATGACCTTGATTACGATGCTGTACTTCCCCTTGTGGCCCTAAATGTTGGCCGTATAGTGGCGAACGCCACCTTACAATTTGATCCAGTGGGCTGGACCAAACACCAGGGAGAAATCCGCATCACCTGTGATCCGGAGTACAGAGAAAAGGGTCTGTCAACGATTCTCGTGGAAAATCTGATACAGATTGCCGAGGATTTCGGTTTGGAACAACTCACGGCCGAGATAGCGCTGGTTCTGGACGAAGCTTATTTTCTGTTTGAAAAACTGGGATTCCAGGAGGCTGCTGTTCTCAAAGATTTTATTAAAGATTACCAGGAAAATTATCAGGACCTGGTTTTGATGGTCAAGAATATTGCTCAAACGGATTGAAGATCGATTTTTGACAATTAACTATCCCTTGGATCCCAGGCGCAGTCCGCCGTGGATATAAAAGACATCTCCGGCCAGAGCCTCATTGCGATAAATATCTCCAACAAAAGCAGCCACTTCTTCAGGCTCAACCAGACGTCCGATGGGGACCTGTTCTATAATTTTATCCAGGACTTTTTGATTCATTCCTTTGACCATGGGCGTTCCCACATAGCCCGGTGCAATGGCCACGCAACGAATCTTGTCTGCCAGGCCGCGCCGGAAAAACTCGGCGGTGATCACTTTTGGCATCACCGACATCGCAGCCTTGCTGGAAGAATAATTGATCTGGCCCGCCGTTCCCAGGGAACCGGTAGACGATACCAGACAGATCAATCCTTTGCAGTTATGATTGATCATGCGTTCAACGCATTCCCTCACGGTTAAAAATACACCGGTCAGGTTGATATCAATAACCGTTTGAAATTGCTCAAGGGACATTTTTCTGTTAACTTTTCCGGTTGTTCTGTCCGTGGACAGCATCAGTCCATCCTTGATAATACCGGCAAAGGGGGCAACCAGATTAATCTGTCCGAACGTTTCAATTGCGATATCAGCCAGTCTGGCACAATCATCCTCCCTGGTAACATTACAAACCACTGAAGCGACGTCACCATTTAACGCTTTGATTTCAGCCTCGGCCTGCTCCAGAAATTTTTCAGCCACATCCGCGATAACCACCTTGCCGCCATTTTGTACCCAGTATTTGGCCACTGCCAGACCGATGCCGCCACCGCCACCGGTAATAACGGCAACAGATTCTTTGATTTCAAGCATTTTCCTTTTCTCCTTCTCGTATTATTTTTTATTTTTATCTTTTTTAAAAAATCTGTTCAGCGTTTCCATCGTTTCCTGAAACTGTTCGCTCTGTTTTTCTATTATTTCATGAAATCCTTGTACCAATTCTCCCTGTGTCTCGACCTTTTTTTCTTCCAAAAGCATCCGCAGGTGTTTTATGGTTTCTTCCTGATCGGCAACTTTTTCTTTGAGTTCCTCATATTTTTTGACCAGAGCCAGGTGCTCGTCTTTGGGTACCACACCCATCAAACGCAAATAATCTTTAAAAGACTCCTGGAATTTTTCTGATGCCTCTTTCCATGTTTCCATATAAGCTGGAGTGTCTTTCTCCATATGTTCAAGACCATAGAATTTTTTGAACATACCCGTTACTTCATCAAAACCTTCAAAGCCCTGCTGCATCCATTTTGACATGTCTTCCAGTTGTTTTTGCCCTTTTGCGGCATTGATCAGAAAATTTCCCCAAAATTCCAGAAAATGTCTGTCCATGAAATCTTTCTCCTCACACACCTGATCACAGAGACGGAAATATAGAATCGACAGTCTTCCGTTCCTTTCTGGTCAGGCCATTTTAACCGTTTGCCCGGCTTTGAAGTTGTTTTATAGACTTTATTTGACCGGCAATCTCTTTTTTCAGGTCTGCAGCAAGCTTTTGCTGATCGACTACCAGCATCTTTTGTTCAGATATCTCTTTTTTCAGTTCGACCCCCCGCTTTTTTTGATCAACAATTTCCTTTTTCAGATCTGTGATCATCTTCTCTTGATCGGCAATTATTTTCACCTGTTTAGCCATCTCTTTTGTCTTATCAGCAATACAGTCATCCATATCATTGTATTTATTTGCTAATTCCAGATACTCATTCTTGGGTACCAAACCCATCAAGTCCAGGTAATATTTAAAGACCTTCTGAAAGTCTTCTGCTGTTATTTCCCAGGCTTTTATATAGTCGCAAGTCTCTTTGGACAAAAAATCCATACTGCAAAACTTTCCGAACATTTCTGGAACTTCATCAAAACCACTTAGCCCCTGCATGATCAATTTTGTCATGTCTTGCATCTGTTTTTGTCCTTTTTCTACGGTAATTAATTGATTTTTCCAGAATTCGTAAAAATATTCTTCCATAAGATTCTTCTCCTTATAAGCTGTCTTCTAAATCCAGCTGAAAACGTACGGGTCCCCGATAGTTTTTGTCGCCGAAACGGGTATGAAGCGCACATGCGGATGTTGGATTGGACCATGAAGTTGCAATGGCCACATGACCTTTTGGGAAAGGCGTCACTTCAACATCGATATAATCCAGGGGCGCAAGGGCCGCTTCTTTCTCCACCAGATCATCTCTTTCACCATAGCAGATAAGCCATTTAATTCCCTGGTTTTGCAACCGTTTAAAATTGAGCTTTCTGCCGAAAAGGGTTACTGGAAGCGTTCCATCCCGGGTAATCGGGATGTTATAGGAAACAAAACTCTTATGGGTAATCTCTAAGGGAAGGTCATTACGCTCATTGCTCATCCAGTAGTTAATTGCGGCCGCCGTCTTGCTGATTTTTACATCTTTATCCCCCTGTTGGCCGAACATCATCAAATCTCTGTAAAACGTGGCCACCGGTGATTCGTCTTCTATACTTTTGAGCTTATAGATCCATCCCATAAGTTTGCCGTCCACAACTTTATTTCCATTGGGTAAGGTTTTGGTTCCGTAAGCCAGATCATAAAATCGCTGGGGCAGGCTATCAAAAAAATTCGCCAGCCCCCTGCTTTTGGTTCCATCTATGGGAGCGACACAGGTGATCAGAGCATCAACCAGTCCGTCCAGCTCCCCGGAAAGGAGATTGCAAACGGCAAAAAAACCGCCCTGACAATATCCGTTCAACGTGACAGGTTTTCCGTGTCTTTTTTTCACCTTTTCGCAAAATAAGCGGGTATCAAGGGCATCATCCTCAGCGGTCATGACTTGAACCGCCTCGGTCGTATTGATATCCTTGAGGATTCTGATATAGGTGGGAATCCCCTGGTTTGCAAAACAATGAGTGTAACTCTTGTTTTCATAAGGTAAAAAGGCCAGAATATTGGCCCCCAGAACATAGGGAGGAAGAATCAGGACCGGCTTGCCCTTTTTATTGACAGTAACCTTTTTATCCGTGGGAAGGATTTGATAAAGAATGAACCGGTCTGTTTCGGCAACCTTTTTATTGTCACCCCGTTCAAAATGGAACCCATATTCCGGTTCAATATTCTGGATGGCCTGTGGATACCTGTTGGCCATAACATCCATCATTTTCGTCTGTCGTTCTAAAAAAGATTCCACATCTTCACCATCTGCACAAAAAAGCGTATTGAACATGGCGGCAATGGCGTTTTCCATTTCCATTTTTCCGGAACTCGCGATCGCTTGCATGCCGCTGCTGATTACCTTACTCATAAGGTCAAGGTTAAAACTCAAAAGTTCCATATAAGATTGAACGGTCTCCAAGGGCGTATTACTCCAAAGTCTCTGTTTTTCCACATCATTGAAATAGCTTGTAGCAATGAGATAGGGAATCATGAAATCAATTGCGTACTTGGACATGGCGTTCAGGTAATTTTGTGAGGAACTCATGAGGTGAGAGAATGCAGAAATGTTTTTGCAAAATATATTGGTCAGAAAATCAGGATCATTCAGGTTGTTCTTCACCTTAACCATAGATGTTTACCCCCATAACTCAATAAGTTAGTTCGCTGTGCTCACAATATTACATTCTTCCATTCTGATGATATAAACAGGTTTCCATTAGTAAACTTGTATTTTTATCAAGTTATAGAATTTTCGAAATGTTAAATTATGTGGCTCATAGACATACCCCGGATCTCCTTCGGGCTTAGGCGATGAGCCACAAATATTTTTTGGCTTTATTTGCTAAAACCTGTGAAACATTTTTCTATATTCTGGTAATTTTGGTCAACTATTTTCTTGAAATCTTCACACCCCTTGTTATAGCTCTTCATCCACTCGGTTATGGCTTTTTTCCCCTGCTCCGGAATCCATGTTGTTTGATCCAACAGAGAGGTTGCCATTTTTTCGTTCTGCTCCCTGAACATGGTCATTGTGTTATAGCTGTTGTCAAAGGCAGTTTTATTGAATTGAGCCATTTGCTTAAAAATCTGAAATTGTTCCATTACATCATCTCCTTTTTTTCATTTTTTAGTTTTTTGATCCTTATCGAATGCGCTAAAAAAATCTTCCACTTTTTTAAAGTTTTCATCCACGCCCTTCTTGAAATCCTCACGCCCTTTTTTATAGGCTTTTACCCAATCATTGATTGCCTTCCTTCCTTCTTCGGGCATCCATGTTGCCTGATTCAAGATCGTACCGGCCATACTTTCGGCCTGCTCCTGAAGCAAAACCATGGCATTGAAGGTGTTGTCAAAGGTTGTTTTCTGAAAATCGATCATTTGCTTTGCAATTTTTGATGAATCCATGTTAATAATTCCTCCTGTTAATTTTTTTTATGGCTTGATGTGTCTTTTTAACAATATAGTCTTTAAATTTTATTTGTCAAGCAAAAATATTGCAACGCAATAATATTTATTGGGTTTGGATGTTATCGAGCTTAACAGAATAACCATCTTAAATTAAATACAATTATGACAAATAGATTGAGAGCATGATATGATATAAGATCTGAAAAACAATTATTATGGTGCAATACAACATAAAATAAGGAAAAACGGATGTCCGATAAAGTAAAATTAAAAAAATATGCCAACAGGCGGCTGTACGACATGGAAAAAAGCACCTATGTTACGCTCAATCAGGTGGCGGATCTTATCAGACAGGGCCGTCGGGTTGAAGTGATTGATGCAAAAACCAAAGAGGACGTAACTGCATCTATTCTCAGCCAAATTGTTCTGGAAGAAGCAAAAAACAAAAACATTCTTCTGCCGGTACCGGTTCTTCACCTGATCATTCAATACGGTGATAATATACTTGGAGAATTTTTCGAGAAATACCTTCAGCAAATGATTCAAACATACCTTGCCCATAAACATGCGGTTGACGATCAGTTCAAAAAATGGCTAGAAATGGGACAGGGTTTTTCAAATATGGCCCAACAAAGCATGACGGGTCTGTCACCCTTCAAATCCTTTTTCGATCAATTTTCTTCCTATTCAAATAAACAGAAGCAAAAAAAGGAAGAAGAATAAAAATACTGGTCCAGAGAAGCAGGCTTTGGTTATTCCCAGAGGGGATTTGCTTTGTTGTTAAGATATTTATATTTCGGGAACCATTTGACGGAGTTCTTCATAAGAGAAAACCGGACCATCCACACACACATACTTGGTTCCGATATTGCACCGTCCACAGATACCTATTCCGCATTTCATGCGTTTTTCCAACGTGGTAATAATCTGGTGATCTTCGAAATCCAACCTTTTGAGCCCGATCAGAACAAACTTGATCATAATGGGCGGTCCACAGGTAACGGCCATGCAGTTATATGAACTTGGCGCTTCTTCGGTAAGTACGGTAGGGACAAACCCTACCCGCTTCTTCCAACCCGGAAATTCTCGGTCCACGGTGAGCACCAGCCTTACCCCACCGGAACTCCATTCATCGAATTCATAGGTGTAGCAAAGATCTTCCGGTGAACGTGCACCGTAAATCACCATGATATCACCGTAATCCCGTCGGTTATCGAGCATGTAAAGAAGCAGTGTGCGCAACGGGGCCATGCCGATGCCCCCGGCGATAAAGAGAATGTCATGGCCTTTTAATTTCTCAACAGGAAAACCATTGCCCAGAGGAGCTCGCACCCCAATCTGGTCACCGATATTCATCTGGTGTAACCGCTGGGTCACCTCACCGGTGCGCATCACACTGAATTGCAAATACTCTTTTAATGTTTTCTCTAATAATTTCTGCCCGGAATTCAATCCTGGGGTCCGTCTTTACGTCATCAATGACGATAATTTTTTTAAGTAGTTCCTGATTCGTACCTCGTTTTTCCTTTATGGGCCCTATTTTTAAAAATTCTTCGCTTAGACCGTAAGATGCGGCCAGTTGCAATTGTCGTGTCCTGGTATCCAATAGTCGTATCTGGGCGCCGCGCGCTCCCAGTACGGTTGTGATTTTATTCACCGCAAGTTGCATAACTTTTTTTATGTTCAATGTGGAGTTGATGGCGCTACTGATTTCTTGAAAACTGAGAAGGAATTGTCGTTCGCGCTCCAACAGATGATACATACTGCGTCTCATAATAAAAGACACCACGGCACGACTGGTTATGGCTCTGGCAAATTTTACATCCTTTCGGGTAAGCTCCCCGACTTTATCATCAAATAGAGCAACCACCGAAACGTTTTCCTGATACACTTCGATGGGAAACAATAGAACGGAAGCGATGCCTTCCGCAGTCATGGCTGTGCAGTCGAGGTTTTTTTCCATTTTTCGGACATCCTTAATGACAAGGGTATCTTCCGGAATCCGTGAAAATATGCTCTCGGGAGAATCACTTAACTCAGAATAAATGAAATCTTCACTTAATCCGAAACTGGAAACCAATTCCAGTTTTTTATCCTGGGAAAACTTCACCCGGATGCTGCTGCGACCGAAATCGAGTGCTTCGGTTTGCCGTTCCACCTATTCTCCCTCAGGGGCGAAGCCCCTAAGTTCGCGTCTCCTCAGATACGGGTGACATTTTTTTTAAAACTGTAACCCAAAACCCCGGGATGAACAACATTTTTTAAAATTATCTTTAAAATATGCCTTGAATTACTCAAATACATTGCAAGTTTTAGTTGTTGGCTGATAGAAGCTTATATGCTTAAATTCTCATGAAAAAATTTTCAAATTCTCGTTGTGTTTCGGAGATTGTCCATGTCGAGCATGAAAGAGTTAACCAGGATTATGCAGGAACTTGACGATCAGCTTGGGGTTTGCATGCGATGCGGCATGTGCCAGGCGGTATGTCCCTTGTTTGCCCAGACCGGTCTTGAATCAGATGTGGCCCGCGGAAAACTGGCACTATTAGACGGACTTGTGCAGCAACTGTTTAAAAATCCTAAAGGTGTGAACGACCGTCTTAACAAATGCCTGTTGTGCGGATCATGTGCCGCAAACTGCCCCAGCGGCGTGAATGTTATGGAAATTTTCATAAAGGCGCGTGCGATTCTTACCGGTTTCATGGGTCTTTCTCCGTCAAAAAAACTGATTTTGAGGGGGGTGCTGTCACAACCCGAGATTTTTAACAGAGTGATAGAGCGAAGCTCTAAATTTCAGAAAATTTTCACACGGCCGGCAAGCGCGCGTATCAGCACATCCTGTGCCCGGTTTGCTTCACCATTGCTTAAAAACCGGCATTTCAAACGACTTGCCCCGGTACCGTTTCACCACATGATTCCATATTTAAATACGGATCGGGGCCGTTCCGGAATCAAAGTAGCGCTTTATGTGGGATGCCTTATTGATAAAATTTTCCCCGACATTGCCCGGGACGTTATCGATATTTTAACTCATCACGGTGTGGGAATTTTTATGCCTGAGGGACAGGGGTGCTGCGGAATTCCGGCAATCTCTTCAGGAGACATGAAGACCTTCAACCGTCTGGTGCGTCACAACCTTGAAATATTTGATTTGGAAAAATTTGATTTTCTGGTTACTTCCTGTGCCACCTGCACGTGGACCATCAAGGAAATATGGCCGATGATGGCAGATAAAGATTCCGGATATATTAAGAGCAGGGTCGAAAACATTGCTCAAAAAACCCTGGATATCAATCAGTTCCTGGTATCAAAGGTTGGACTGGAGCCTGTTAAATATACTGATCCTGTCGATCCCGTTACCGTAACCTACCATGACCCGTGCCACCTTAAAAAAACATTAGGAGTATTTGATGAACCCAGATCTCTTATCAAAGCCAATCCGGGATACCGGCTTAAAGAAATGTCTGAATCGGACCGGTGTTGCGGCCTTGGGGGAAATTTTAATCTTCAGTACTATGAACTTTCGGCAAATATCGGGAAATTAAAACTGGACAATATCCAGACGTCCGGATGCCGGGTCGTGGCAACCGGATGCCCGGCCTGTATGCTTCAACTCTTTGATATGCTGTCAAAATCCGGTGAAAATATAGATGTCAAGCATCCCGTAGAGATCTACGCGGAGGTATTAAGAAATTACGCCGGAACCACTTGCAATCCGGATGAATCTGACCATGGATTCAGAGCTGAAGAAAATCCAGGAACATATCAAGAGAGGCTATCTGGTCACGCTTTCGAAGGATGAGGGAGATCTGATCGGGTGCGCGATCATCGTAAGAAAGGGAATGAGGCTCAGTATAAAAACAATGCAGATCAAAACAGACCACTGCAGGAAGGGCTACGGATCGATCTTATATAAGCAGTGCGAAAATCGATTCAAACTGGCAGGCCTGCATGAAATAGAAGTTGAAATTCCCAAATTTACACGCTCGGAATCTTTCTACAGAAAGTACGGATTCATAAAAACCTGGAATCCCGCTCCCATGGATTTATACTACGCCATGTTCAAATATCTTTGAAGTGAAGTGACTGTTTGTCGAACCTGTCATCCCGAATTATTCGCCGACATTCATCAATTTACCTGTCAAATTCATGTCATTTTAAACTTACTTGCTCCCCGTGAGTTTTTAAACTGTAATACCATCAGGAATTGCTTGACTTGAACATTTCCACTTGTAATATTTGGAATATATTACTCGACGCCGGACGGTCAATGTTCGATGTTGAACGGTCATCTTTTAACAGAGGTCTAAGATACCGCAAAAAATCATGGGGTTGATTTAGCAACCGAGCATAAGGAAAAACTTAAAATGGAATCTTTATTGAGAGACACAATCGAAATTACGCAGGCGGCGGGGAATGCCATCATGCAATATTACAAATCCTCTTATACCATTGAAAATAAATCACCGGATAACCCGGTCACGGATGCTGATTATGCTGCCGATACGCTCTTGCGTCACCGCCTAACCGCCCGACTACCGCAAGCAGGTTGGTTGAGTGAAGAAACCGTTGATCATCCTGAACGCTTGCAAAGAGAGAGAGTCTGGATCGTCGATCCTTTAGACGGCACCAAAGAATTTATCAGGGGCATCCCCGAGTTTGCCGTTTCTGTTGCCCTGGTAGAGAATGGACAACCCGTTTTAGGGGTTATTTACAATCCGGCTTCCCACGAACTTTTCCATGGCATGCTCGGAGCCGGTGTATTCATCAACGGCAACCGGGCGCAAGTTACGAAACGCAACCAACTTGAAGGCGCCCGGGTCGATGCCAGCCGTTCCGAGTGCAAACGGGGTGAATTTGAACCCTTTGAAAACCTGTTGCAGATTCGCATAATGGGCGGCACCGCCTATAAACTGGCGAGGGTGGCTGCTGGCTTGTGCGATGCATCGTGGAGTCGCGGGCCCAAGAATGAGTGGGATATTTGTGCCGGTGTACTGCTCATCATGGAAGCCGGGGGTTGTTGCGTGGAGCTGAATAATGCGCCGTTCATTTTCAATTGTCCCAACACACTGGTAAGCGGATTTATCGCCGATAATGGCCTGTTGCACAAACAGATCATTTCAACAATAACCCCATATGGCCCTGCAAGAACATGATATGCTTTTGATGCAATCATAATACAGACCTCGTTATTCAGCCTGAAAAAATAATCGTGACTGCTTAATTTTTGGGGGATTGCATGAAAATTGGACACTGGCCCTCAGGTTTCAGGTGTCAGGTGTCAGTAGTGAAAAAGCGAGAGCCAGCCTGACACCTGACACCCGACACCTGAAACCTATGCTTTGAGAAGGTTTCACCACGCCCGATAATGTCCAAAAAAAAGACCTATTTTTCTATCATGTTACGAGATCTAAAATTACAAAAGATTTTAATATGTTGGCTGTTTAAACATCACGAACTCGCCCACTGATAAACAAGCTGGAATTCGGACCTTATTTCAAAGGATTCTGTCCGGATAGAAAATAAATCTCGGGCCGGCATCTTTGCAAAGTATCCACATGATCTGACGAAGGCAACCCTCTGGTATAAAAATCGAAAAGAGCTTTCAACAAAAGGTTGCTGCGCAGCGTGAGATTGGTGGTTACAATAACAGCTTTTGTAATTTTTCGTGAAATTTTTACATCCCTGCCGCTTTGATAGTCTGGTTTTTTTTTGATGTTGACCAAGGTGCATACGGCCATGCCGATTGCCCACAAACAAAATTTACGGATTCCGGTTTCATAACTCGGTATCATCAGGGTGTATGTCAGTGCATTTTTTAGATGGGTGCGGGTGATGCCGATCAACTCCGTAAGTCCTCTGCCGAAAGCGGGGTCATACACATTCTCCGAAAGGCGGGAGAGATCATAACCGTGTTTTTGAAAGACGTCCCTCGGCAGCCAACATGATCCGCACCTGCGGTCATCCCAAAGATCTTTTAATATATTGGTCATTTGCAGACCTTGCCCGAAAGAAGGCGCCAGGGTATATAATTTTTCCCGATGTTTTAATATCACCGGAGAATATGCACAAAACAGATCGGTTAACATCTCTCCCACCACGCCAGCCACATGGTAGCAGTAGCTGTCGAGATGGGCGATATCTTCTAATCCTTGGAGGCTTTTTAATTTTTGAAACCGAAGCATGCCGGCAGACATTATTTTTACACAACGACTCAGGATCGCCTGTTCCCGGGGTTTTAAGCGTAAAAAAGCCTGAATGATAATGGAACAGTTTTCGACAAGCTCTTTTTCGGGCGGCAGCGTATTTTTGCCGAGCCGGGGAAGGAGTCGTTCAGCAAAAAGCTCGGCCGTTGCGTGACTATCCACTACATCCACAAACTCTTTGAAGAAAGAGTGCTTTTGATCGACGGAGAGGCTATCTTCATCTTCAATGGTATCCACTATTCGACACAGCAAATAGCCGATGGTTGTTGTCCGGCTCAGTACCGGAGGCAACTGGGGTATGGTTAATGCAAAAGAACGTGAAACCTGCTGAAGGATCTGTTGTTTGTAATCATTTTGATGGGTTTGGAATTCGCTCGCATTCATGCTTATCTCCTCACTGCCGTTAGTTCAACAGAAAACAGAATCTAACCTTCAGAAAAAAGAAATTAAGCCGGCCACAACAAATTGAGTATCCATCAAAAATTCCAGCCGTATTCCCGGAAGCAAATAACGGGTTTTGTAGCCATAAAAAACAATTAAAATATAAATTGGGCATAATGTCAATGCAAAGCCGAGCGGTGAAATGGCTTTTAACAGGGCTCCCAGAGGAAGTATGGGAATCAGTATGGCCAAAATCATAAAAAGTAACCCTAACGATCGTTTTTCACCCAGTAAAATAGCGACGGTCTCCTTTCCGACCATCCGGTCCCCCTGCATGTCCAAGATGTCGAAAAAGGCGGTTCGGACAAAAACCAGGCCAACCGCCCAGGTAAAAACAAATCCATTGAACCATGTAACATTGCCGTTGACTGCAAGCGCCGGTAAAAGTGCGGCTAAAACTCCCCAGGCCACTGAAATTAAAAATGTCTTCGATCCCGGAATATCCTTGATCCTCTTGTACGGCAGCCAGGAAAACCTTTCCGGGACCACTCGAAGGTTATATGAAAGTCCCATGATACTCATCGCCAGCAAAATCGTAAAGGGCCATACCCCAATGTAATAGGCGATTAACAAACCCGCTCCCCCTGAACAAGTCGCCAGACACGAAAGCTGTAATTTATATTTTTGGTAGAAAGCGGCTCGTTCCGGATCATTGTAGAAATCTGACTGACCGCCGGTAAGGTGGTTGAGCGTATGCATGGAGTGAACATATAATATGGCAATCAGTACAAACGGCAGGTTATTGTCTATGTCTATAAGTTTGATGCAGGCATAGCTTAAACATCCGGCGGCGAGTGCAACATAAATATTTGTAAGCAAAAGAAATCGTTGTAAGGTAAACAGTAGTCCGCGCCAGCCGCGCTTGTGTTTATAAGGCAGTTCTTCCAGTGCCCGGTAGACTTTCTTAATCATCCAATTCGGAGTGGAAGCACCGGCGGTTATACCGATACGGGAAGCGGAAATCAGCGTCTCCGGATTTAACCGATCAAGGTCTGCCTCCGTCTCTATCTTGAAAGCAAGTTTGCCGGTTTGTTCGGCAATTTCCAGCAGTCTCTGCGTATTGCCGCTGGTTTGTCCACCGACCACCAACATCACGTCCACCGATCCTGCCAGCCGCATTACCTCAGCCTGTCTTCGTTCGGTCGAACCGCAGATGGTTTCGAATATTTCATAGTGTGGATATTTATTTGCAGCCCACTGTTTGATGTCTTCAAAAAGGCTGGTATTTTGGGTACTCTGGGCGACAATGATCGCCTGATCAAAGCGTGGCAAAGCCTCAAGTTCTTCTATGGTTCCGGCGACATACCCCTTGTCTCCGGCATAACCGAGAAGTCCGACGACTTCCGGATGATCTTTGTTTCCGATAATAATGGAAGCATATTCTTTTTGGGCATATTTTGCGATAATGGACTGGATTTTGATTACCCGCGGGCAGGTCGCATCCAGAACATTGAAACCCGCTTTTTTAAGACTCTCTTTGGTTTCAGGAGGAACACCGTGAGCTCTGATTAAGACCGTTCCCGAACCCTGGTCAGGAATATCGCGAAGAACGGAAATGCCTTTTTTTTGCAACAGCTCGACGACCTGGGGATTGTGTATCAAGGGTCCGTAGGTATGAATAGGATGCCGGTACCTTTTAGGAGCATCAAGAGCCATCTCTACAGCCCTGCGAACCCCCATACAAAAACCGGCAGTCTTTGCGATCATAATTTTCAATCTTCGGATTCACTTTCAGAAATAAATGGTTTTTCAAATACATTACCCATTTGGTCTTTAAGCAAAATGGTAATTTTTTTTTCTGTTTCATCCAGCTTTTCGGAACAGAATTTTGAAAGTTTAACCCCTTCCTCAAACTTTTTGACCGCTTCTTCAAGGGGTTGTTCCCCGGATTCAAGCTGCTGAACGATCAGCTCAAGCTTCTTCATTGCTGTTTCAAATGTCTGTTTTGCCATAGTGTTGCTTCCTTTTTACGCTGCAAATTAATGACCCTTTGGCAACCATAACTTCAAGATCCTGACCAATCTCTACCTGCTGCGGGTTTCGAACGATAACAGCATCCGGAATGGTTCGGGTGATACTGTACCCTCTATCCAGAATGGCGTTGGGGCTTAGGGCGGTTAATCTTGCATCAAGTTCTCGAAGTACGAACTGTTTATTGGATAATTTAATTCTTATAAAAGTTAACAGGTTAATATTAATTTGTTTAAGTTTTTCATTCAGTTTGTTTGTATAATTTAAGGGATTGTGCGAGTTGAGTTTGTCAAATCGCCATTCAAACCGCTCTTGCTGCCGAATGATGTTTGCTTTAAATGTCCTAATAAGCCGTGAAAGCAGGTCATCGGTTCTGAGTCTCAAATCTTCTATTCTTTTATTTGGATCCGGCAGTCGATGTGACATTTCTTGTATTAAGGTTTTAAAATGGTCAATATGACGTGAAAACCTGATGGTTAACGAACGGGTAAGTTCAGCAGTTTTTTTTATCAGGTCATTTTTAAGCGGAACCACCAGTTCCGCCGCGGCCGACGGCGTTGGCGCCCGAAGGTCGGCAACAAAATCTGCGATGCTGAAGTCGGTTTCATGACCCACCGCCGAAATTATGGGAATCCTGGATGCAAAAATCGCCCGGGCAACATCTTCAGAATTAAACGCATGAAAATCTTCCAGAGAACCGCCGCCTCTGGCAAGGATCACAACATCTGAATCAGAACGGGCAGCTAAAGTCTCAAGTGCCGATACAATGTCCTTCACAGATCCGTCACCCTGTACTTTGACCGGAATGATTTCAATGTGAATGTTTGGAAAGCGTCTGTTAACGATTTTTAGAATGTCATGAATCACAGCACCGGTAGGCGAGGTGATGATACTGATTTTGCAGGGTAAAAAGGGGAGGGGGTTTTTATGCTTTTCATCAAAAAGTCCTTCAGCAGTCAGTCGTTCTTTTAGTTGTTCAAAAGCCAGTTGTATTGCCCCGACGCCTTCGGGTTCTATATATTCTAATATGATCTGATAGGTTCCCCTGGGCTCATAAACGCTTACCCTGCCGATTCCGGTTACACTCATACCATCTTCGGGCATAAATTTTAAATTTCTATTCTGGCCGCGAAACATTACCGCGTTAATCTGGGCTTTTTCATCTTTTAATGTAAAATAAAAATGCCCTGAAGCCGGTATTCTTAAATTCGATATTTCACCGCATATCCAGATAAATGAAAAACTATCTTCAAGTAAACCTTTAACCCTGGCTGTTAATTCGGAAACCGTATAAATGTGTGATTTATCCGTGCAGGACTGTTCTGTGCATTGGATTCCGGAGTTTATCTTCATTAACGTAACGCTTCACAAAACTAATCAATATTTGAGAGCTCGTAAAAATTCCGATTTAAAGTGAAAAATCTATCACAGTTGCAAACCTGATTCAAGCAAAACCTCAACATCCTGGGGATTCGCATTATTCGTTTTGGTGTCTGGAATTTTCATGAGCCATGATCGCTTCCGAATAAATTTATTAATGTCTGATAAGGTATATTATGTAAACTATTGCGAAGAGTCCGTATTGGCAGGTGTCTGTCACTCCCCTGTTTTTTTTAAATGGCTTGGGTTTCAGGTTTCAGGTTTCAATGGTGTCAGGAAGCATGTTCACAGTCACACCTTTTTATGGCTCACCTTGTTTTCCCCTGACACCTGAAACCTAAAAAAAGCTTCGATTCCAGGGTTGGTCAATAGACATGGATCGTCGTTTATCAACACTTACCGGTGCTCTGAATCAGCATTTTTTACTTGTGGATGGAAACTATCTAAAAATTCACGCAACGCCGGAACCATAAAAATATCTTCATGGGGCAGTTTGCTCAGGCAGGACGCAAGGATTTCAATTTTATCTTGGAGGGATAACTGCTTGTCAATAATAATAATATTTTTTCCTTTAACTTTACATAGCCCGCTTTTAGCTTTTATTCCGGTACTGCGAAAATTCTGTTCGGATACACCCACGTTGAGTTTTTCCGCAAGCTCTTTCAAATCTTGACAGGTTTGCTCAGGTTTCATGATTGAGTCAACTATTTCACAGTATTTGATAATGGAATAAAAAGCGATTTGAACTTGCAAAACCAATTTTCTGTGTTATATATTGGGTCGACTTAATTTGAAAGGAGGAATCCATGCAATCCATTCCGCTTAAACCAACACAGGCGCAAATTCGAGTGAACGAATTTATACGAAGTGTCTATAACTGGATGGCCATCGGCCTTGCACTCACAGGTTTTGTGGCATTTTTTGTATCAAACAACGAAACCATGATGAGATTTATTTTTGGAAATCAGATTATATTTTTCGGATTGATAATCGGTGAACTCGCCCTCGTTTTTACCATCAGTGCAAGGGTCCATAAAATGCAGGCGTCCACCGCAACTTCTCTGTTTGTTCTTTACGCTGCCTTGAACGGTGCGACCCTTTCCGCAATATTCCTTATTTACACAAGATCTTCGATCACATCAACATTTTTCATTTGTGCCGCAACCTTTGTTGCATCCAGTATATACGGTATGGCAACGAAACGCGATCTCACCACAATGGGTCAATTCATGTTTATGGGCCTTATCGGTATTATTATTGCATCGGTTGTCAACCTTTTTATGCGCAGTTCCGGCGTGAGTCTGATTGTCAGTTATATCGGTGTGATTGTTTTTGTAGGCCTGACCGCATATGACACACAGAAGCTCAGGACCATGGCCCTTTCTCAGCCAGACGGTCTTGATACTGGAACCATTAGAAAAGGTGCAATTTTAGGTGCTCTGACATTGTACCTGGATTTTATCAATCTATTTCTTATGCTCCTCAGAATATTAGGGAACAGGGATTGATAACACACCGCGAATAAACACAAATACGCACGAATTATAACAAAAACATAAGATAATTTTATATAGATAAAAAAATATTTATTAGTTTGATTTGTGTTCATTTGTGTCTATCTGCGGTTAAATAAAACTAAGGTCCGACATTATTGTCCAAGAGTATTTTCTACAATATCAGCAAGTTGTTGGCAATACTTTCGGGTTTCATCTATGGTGGGACCTTCTACCATTATCCTGCATATCGGCTGTGTGCCGGAGTAACGAACAACCACCCTGCCCTTTTCCCCCAATTTTGTCTCAACCGATGTTATGGCATTTTTAATGTCCGGAATATTTTTTAGATCCGGTTTGCGAGAAACATCTACGTTAATGAGAACCTGAGGAAATATGGTCATTATTTTAGAAAGCTCGGACAGGGGTTTTGATTCCTCTATCATGGCTTCAATCAGTCTTAAAGCCGAAAGAATCCCATCTCCGGTAGTATGGTAATTTAAGAAAATCATATGACCGGAATCCTCGCCTCCCAGAACAGCCTCCGAAGAAACCATTTTTTCCATGACATAACGATCCCCGACTGCCGTCGTCATATGGTTTATGCCCGATTTTTTTAAGGCTTGACCAAGTCCCATGTTACTCATTACCGTACTGACTACCTGATTGCCTTTAAGAAGCCCTCTTTGTTTCATGAACTTTGCACAAACTGCCAGGATCTGGTCACCGGTTGCAACGGTTCCTTTTTCATCAACCGCTATAAACCTGTCACCGTCTCCATCAAAAGCGATGCCGATTTGCGCTCCGTTTTTAACAACATTTTTCTTTAAGTTCTCAGGATGTTCGGACCCGCAGTCATCATTAATATTTTTACCATCGGGACAAACAGAAAGTGTTATAATTTTTGCGCCGAGTTGAGTAAAAATTGCCGGTGCAACTTCAAAGGTTGCACCGTTTGAACAATCTATAACGATCTTCATGTCCTTAAAATAAAAATTCTCGGAAACGGTTTGTTTCAGAAAATTACCGTAGGCCATGCCGGCATCATGGATGTTATAAACACGGCCGGTATCCTGTATGGATTTTGATGGTGAAGCAATCTCCGGATCAGATACAAGCTGTTCTATTTGACCTTCTTCTTCATCGGAAAGTTTAAAACCGTTGCCTTTAAAAATTTTTATTCCATTATCATAATATGGGTTGTGGGATGCGGAAATCACAATACCGGCATTTGCCCCTGTTGAAGACGTTATAAAAGCCACGCCGGGAGTGGGCAGAATTCCCGTGACATATGCATCAACACCCATGGAGCAGATTCCGGAGATCAGGGCATGTTCCAGCATATCCCCGGAAATGCGGGTATCTTTTCCGATGACAATTTTTGATCGTCCGTCAGGTCCTTTGAAAATCGCAGCAACAGCTCTTCCGATGGTTACAGCCATTTCAGGGGTCATCGGATATTGGTTGGCAATACCCCTGATTCCATCTGTGCCAAATAATTCATCCATAATTAATGCCTTTAAAGAAATCTATATATCATATAGTAATTACTATGTATTCTATGTGAAATAAATAAGTGTGAAGTTACTAAAGTGATCTAAAGTGCCTAAAGTTAAGGAATATTGCCAATTTATATAAAAGCTGGAGCGTAGCAACTCCTTAACCCTGGCCCAGACCGATCACCAATACGCCATATTCAAAAATGCAGGTTTGCAATGATGTATAGCCTATATTAATATGCATTTACGAGTCGCACCAGGGCGGACTTTAGATCACTTCAAACTTTAGATCACTTTAGTCACTTTTTCGTATTTTCCAGGTTAGGTAAATGACGGTAAAATCTTAAACGCTCCGACAGTAATGTGGTCAACAATTCCCTGAAGCCAGGCGATGCCGGTTTTTGTGTCTTGAATTGTGAGTCCCTTGATCACTGAAAGATAGTCTTTGCCGGATGTTTTAATACCCAGATCGAGATTTTCCAGAAAAACATCTCTCAACCCTTTGTTTTCTTCCACATTTCGCTGGGAATTAAAATTTTCTTCCAGTTCAGTCCATCTCTGATAAAGCTCATTTTTCTGCTTCAGAACGAGGGGTGATTCATTTTGTTTTGTATGGGATTGATAGACTTGAGCAAAATCAGACATCTTTTGGCTCAGGTCCTTTAATCTGTATATTCTTTCAACAATTGCCATATTGAGCTTTTCTTTAAGACCTTGAAAAAGAAGTTCCGGAAAATCCTCGGATATAAACTTCGAACGTACGTGATCATACCAGTGATCGAGAGCAATCAGGTTTGCAATATAAATAATATTATTAACTGTTATCCGCCTGATGTTGTAATACATTCCGGGCGTGAACGGGATACTTCCACCCCTGGCCATGTCCCCGATAAGCAGGCGGTCCGGATTTAATTCGTCCTTTCGAACTATTGAGCCGGCGGCTATGACGGTTCCGAATTCCAGGCGGCACGGACCCACAAGACCGCCCTGCCCTCCCAGAAATATCGGGCGCTGATTCAACATAACCCCTTTGGGCACGTCGCCAATTAAAGACGGAGTGGCTTTGTCTTGATTGGGTGTATAATTAAAATGGATATAAGAACTTCCAACTTCACTGTGGTTCTTCCGGCCTGTACCGCCGGACATTAAACAGTCGCAGAAATTGATCAGACTCCCCAATGTCACAAAAGGGAAAAGAATGGTCTGTTTGAGACCCACCGTGTGGGCAGCACTCGATTCTTCTTCAAGTATGGTTCCCTCCCGAACATTGGAGCCTGAGCCCATAGTCGATTTCTTCAAAAAAACCGCATTCCTGAAAAAGCCCCCCTTAAGCTCAACCCGAGGGCCAACCTGACAGTTTTCAACGGTCACAGGACCTTCATATCCCAGCGTCGCACCTCGCAAAATAAGGGTGGAACTTCCATAAAGTTTGCATCCGGTATGAATCACAACCTCGTCACCCGAAATCTTGTCCGTATCAACTTCAGATCCTATTTCGATACCTTGAGGATTGGAAATTTTAACGCCTTTTTGTACCAGCTTTTCAATTTTCAACGTGCTGTGACTTTTCATAATTAACCTATATCATAAATTATAAAACAGAAAAAGCCGTAACAATGAAAATCCATCATCACGGCCTTTCAAACTTCCTGAAAATATTCAACAGGCAATAGTAGATGAACTCGTAAAAAGTCAAAAAATACCGTTTTACGTCATTCCGGCGAAAGCCGGAATCCAGTCTTTCTATGCAGTTGCAGACCATCTGGACTCCTCCCGGACTTGATCCGGGATCTACCGGAGTGACGACTTTTTACGAATGCATCAATAGTTGATGAACTCGCAAAAAGTTTGACTTAGACGGGCCGATATTCCGGTACTATCTCTTTAAGCTTTGCTTTAATTTTGTTTGCTTCCTGGGTCATACTTATTTGGATCAAGTCGTCTATCTTGCCGTTTAATATTGGCAAATTGCAATCCATTCCCTTTAGCACCATGATTTTTTCATGCATCGTAGGGATAGCGCCTTCTCCTTCAATGATCAGCTCCTCATAAAGTTTTTCACCGGGTCTGAGACCAATATATTTGATTTTGATGTCTTCTTCGGGTTCAAATCCGGACAGGCGTATGAGATCTCTGGCCATATCATCAATTTTAATTGGGATCCCCATGTCAAATAAAAAAATCTCTCCGCCTCTACCCATAGCGGCTGCCTGTAAAATAAGCTGGCAGGCCTCAGGGATCGTCATGAAGTATCGCGTGACCTCGGGATGTGTGACGGTAACCGGACCGCCCCTTTTAATCTGTTTTTTAAAAAGCGGAATCACACTGCCGACACTTCCGACAACATTACCAAAACGAACCGTCATAAATTTTGTATGAGAAAACCCGCAGCCATTCTGGTTTTGTATCAACATTTCAGCGATTCGTTTGGAAGCGCCCATTACATTCCCCGGTCGTACGGCTTTATCGGTGGAAACGAAAACAAAACGTTCAACATTAAATTTGTTTGTAATTTCAATAAGGTTAGCCGTTCCCTGGATATTATTGTCTACGGCTTTCCAGGGCTGCATTTCCAGCATGGGGACATGTTTATAGGCTGCGGCGTGGAAAACAGTATGGGGGGCGTAGCCTTCAAAAGTCTTTTCGAGCTGCTTTTTATCCTGAATATCCGCCAGCAAAGGAATGATGTTCACCTCATCAAAAATCTGTCTAAGTTCATGATCGATTTCGTACAAGGGACTTTCAGCCCTTTCATACAGTACCAGACGATCCGGCTTGAACCTGCAGATTTGCCTGCAAAGCTCGGAACCTATAGAACCCCCGGCACCCGTGACAAGTACGCACTGACCCTGAAGGTATGATCCGATTTTATCTTCATCCAGCTTGACCACCTCCCGGCCCAGAAGGTCGCAGTAGTCCACCTCTCGAATTGCATTGACCGTAACTTGCCCGTTAATGAGTTCTCCAATGCCGGGAATGGTTTTAAATTTGATCCCGCTTTCCCTGCAATGTTCAAGAATTTTTCGCATTTG
>CAYPIW010000099.1:0-9833 GCA_964410925.1 uncultured Desulfobacteraceae bacterium | reverse complement strand
GAGC
Source organism: uncultured Desulfobacteraceae bacterium (assembly GCA_964410925.1). Taxonomy (GTDB): domain Bacteria; phylum Desulfobacterota; class Desulfobacteria; order Desulfobacterales; family UBA11574; genus S5133MH16. The sequence continues at coordinate 9,829 of CAYPIW010000099.1, read as the reverse complement.
GCAAATACCAGCTAAAGTCGCAGGGCTATGATATAGATAAACTTGCTGATAGAGTGTCAGAGATTTTTTCCATTAAACCGGAAGAAATATTTAAGCCCGGAAAGCAACCGGTAAAAGTAAAAGCAAGAAGCCTTTTGTGTTACTGGGCGGTCAGGGATTTGGGGTTTACGATGGCGGATCTGGCTCCAAAGCTCAATATCTCGCAGCCTGCGGTCAGCATAAGTGCTCGGCGTGGAGAACGAATGGCATCAGAAAATGGATATTCATTGATGGATGAATAGAAATTTATAATATAAGGGGCGTCCCGGAAGTACGGAAGTATGGAGGTATTAGGTGCAAATAACCTATTCAAAACAGGCTGGTAGAACAAGAATTACAGGTTTTTCCGGCTAAATACGCTTTCAGTAGCAGAAAGCAATTCTTGCTGGTGTGTTTGTCCCTGGTAACTCCACGTTCGCTTTCAAAGATAGATACGTTCGTTCTTGCATTTTCATTTTATTTGCCATAGTATCTTACCAGTAAGATAAAACAAACGGAGAGAGAGGCAAACTATGACAAATGTTTCAACCACTAAAATGTCATACAAAGGACAGGTTGTTATCCCTGAAATAATTAGAAAAAAGTTAAACTTAAAACCCGGATCTCAATTCGTTGTAGTGGGTGATAAAGACGTTGTGATATTAAAAAGTATATCACCACCAAATCTTAACGATTTTGATGAGTTAATTGCTGAGGCTCGGCGGAACGGGAAAAAAGCAGGATTAAAAAAACTTGATATTAAAGATGCGATATTAAGCGTCCGTAGCAAATAGAAATGAAAGTTGTCCTTGATACAAATGTATTTATTTCCGGGATCTTTTTCAGTGGGCCACCCTTTCAAATTTTACGAGCATGGAAAAACAAAAGACTACAAATAATCCTGTCTCAGGATATTCTCCATGAATATCAGCGTGTTGCCGAGTCTTTAACGCTTAAATATCCCTCAATTGATATTCTACCGAGTATTGAGTTGGTTACGGTGCATGGACAGTTCGTTGACACTAAAAATATTGATATAACAGTGTGCGAGGATCCGGATGATAACAAATTCATTGAATGTGCAATAGCCAGCGATACAAAAATTATCGTAAGCGGCGATAAGCATCTATTAAAAATAAAAGAATTTAAGGGCATTAAAGTGCATAAACCCCTTGAATTTGTTGAAATCTATTTGGATTAATCATCTAAAGCGAACAACCGGTTGCACCAGATCGCAGGGGCCGAGCAGCTTTGAAAGGTTTTGGGTTAACAACATGCCTTGATATTTAGAGATTTCTGGAATCCCCTGCGCCAGGTGAACCGAGCCGTGCATGATCCCTTCGGGCTCATCCCCGGGCTTGCAGGTGATCCGCAGCGATTAGCTTTTCTACGATTATGTAAATTGATCGTATGACAAATTTATCCGATATAGAAACATTAGTAATACCAGAACCAGATAATTTTGATGCAAAAGAGGTTTTTACATTTTTTGGGCTCTGTTCTTACTATTGTCAAATTTTAGAGCAGGGTCTTGTAAACCTGGCTGTAGCGCTTCGTATTGGAGGCCATAGTAATCTGACCAGTCTAAATATTGATGCCTCGTTTGAAGATAAACGTAAAAAAACGCTTGGGCAACTTTTTAATGAAATCTCAAAGTATATAACTATATCAAAAAAATTAGAAAATTCATTGATATTGGCAGTGAGTGATCGCAATTATATAGCGCATAGTTTTTTTGTAGTCCATGATATCGGTTTCTGCTCAGAGAATGGCAGGAAAAAAATGATTGAAGAGCTGCGTAAAATAACATTTCGTGTTCAGTCAGCTGATAATGAACTTGAAAAAACAATTACTAATCCACTTTGGCAACGTTTCGGAATAACAACAGAAGCTATTGAAAAAGAACTATTAGTGATGAAGGCCGAAGCACAGGCTATGGATAAAATCAGCTAACCCTGCCATGCATTTGACCGCCAGGGCCGGGCCACTTTGGAAAACAATGGGGTCGCGTCTTCATTCTTGACAAGATTCAATGATCATTGAAAATTACCTTAACAAATTATCAAACTTAAGAACAGATAGCGGTCCTCATAGATATCCTGCCCACACTTATCACCGTGTGTATATTATGAAAAGAAATCAAGGAACTGACGAACAAATCCGGCCACATCAGCTTGAATCTCATCATCCTTGCCGCCAGTGAGAAATTTTGCAACCCTAAACGGCCCAAGTCCATCGATGTCAATAAAATCTTGCCTTAGTATTTCCAGCGCCTCTTTGACCTCAAATTCAGAAAGTATGGGTTTTAGTGCATCTACAACATCATGGACACCGTTGCCGAAGTTTCGGATATGGTGGTAATAAAGACCGTATGCATTTTTGTTTTCGCCTCGTTTACGAAAAGCAAGAGCCTTAAGAACTACAAATGCTCCGGGACCGCAAACCCAAATGTCCCGCGCTGCCTTTTCTCCGAATATTGTCTTTCCTGATAAGGCTATTTTTTTCCGATCAACGAAAGCAAGCCTAAGACCGGGTGTAATCACAGCAGCAAAATCGTGTTTTATATCACGTATCTTTCCACCCTCGTCGTCATTTTTGCTAGGTGGAATAAGGAAATCAACAGTTACTTTCCGGGGTTTTTCCACTTTCCAGCGCTGACGGGTCGGATTACCCATTTCATTGACATCATGGGTAAACTCTGCATTTCTTAATCTATCGGTAATAGCCTGATATCGGCTGCCATCGAATATCGCGAGAGCAAGCCCTATTTCGAGATCCATGGTTCCAACATGCTTATCATTTCCTTCGGGCATAGAATCTTGATCTATCAGCAAGGAAGGCATTAAACCGCCGACGATGACAATATGTTCCATTAAATCATCCAGTTTGGTCGCTATGTATAGGCATGTCGCCCGGACGAGCTCGGCTTGTTCGATACTGTATTCTTTTGCAGTAGTGGGCTTTTCAGGCATCCTTATTCCACTTCAACAGCTCTTGGCGTAAAAACATGGCCGCTTCTTTAGCCCTTTCAGGGTGACCGAATAAATCCAGGTACACCTGAACGGGATGGACACATTGAATACTTTCCACCTCTTTAGACCCTTGGAATACGCCGCCATCTTTGGGAAAAACAAGCCATACATTTGCTCCTCGCAACTCTTCCCTAAATCCGAGCAAGTTAAGGACCTCATCGGATGGCCGAAATTTTAAGTATAAAGAAACAATACGAAAGCCTGAAAATCTGGTGTACAGCCAGGCGGCAGAAAGTCCGGTGGCTGCATGGGGTACTTTCTTCTCTAACAAAAGATTAGTAACCTTCTTGAGCAATTCATCACTTGAACGTGCTACAACATGGCCTTGGACAATTTGGTGTTTGGAAAAACTGTATTTTTCCCGCCACGAATCCAAAAGAAGATCCGGATCAAGTACGCGGATCAAACCCTCTTTGTTCTTGGCAATAAGACCTTCTTCCTCAAGGCGGGAGATAATTCTGCTGGTAAAACCCTCGTCCATGTCTGTAGCCCGGACGATTTCTCGCTGGCTCATTAATTGGTCGGCATGAATCAAAAGCCATCTGGCAATACGGGAACTTTTGGGGGCAAAAGGATTTGAAGGGCGTCCTATGCTTTTAAAGCGACTTGGACGGCCCTCAATCAATATGAGCAACCCCGGAGCATATATGTTAGCATTGCCGGATAAGTCCAACCAAGAGAGGTGAGCTTCTTTGCAGAGCTTGCGGCCGACATCACCCATGAAAGGAACGGCAAGCAGTGGAATAGCATGTTCTTCAAAATTTACTTCATGCTTTTTGAATGTCCGGATTGCAGAGTTGACTTGTGCTGCGTTGCTGCTTGCCTTTGATTCAATAATGAAATGGTAATCCCCGGCATCGATACGCGCGTCAATTCCTTTTTGATTGAAATCTTTGCGCACTTGCACATCATCTTTGGAAACTTTTAGCCAATCTGCCAACAAATCAGCGATCTGTTGAATGGCTTCTTGTTCAGGAATTGCCAACATACTTGACTAAATAAAACTGCTTGATTGAATTGTCAGGCGATATAATTTAGTCAAGTTGTTTTTATGTGATTTTTTAGACAAAAGTAAAAATCCCACACACAACTTGACTAAATACCCCAACTTGATTAAATAATCAACGGTGGTGTTTTTGTCAAGTTTGGCTTGCTATCGCAAAGAATGCAGCACCAAAGAACGTGAAAAGATCAATTTTTAAGATATTGTATTTTTGATTGTATTCTTTTTGTTGCCCTGCTATTTTTACATAGTAAACTGAGATTCCAAAAATCTTTAGGGAACATTCGGCCATGAAACGATCAGAAATGTGTCAGGTTTTAGATATCCAGTAAAAATTGTTGTCTCAGTTGAAAGCGGTGTGATGACTGTAATCACGAACTATCCGCTGAAGAGAGGAAGAAGTCAATGAAAGTATATTATGATGAAAAAGTAGATGCTTTGTACATAAAGCTTGGTGATCAGGAACCAGATGGAGTTATTGAGATAACAGAAGGCGTAAATATTGACACTACCGCTGATGGGAAGCTTACCGGTATAGAAATCCTCAAAGCATCTAAGAAAATTAATATTGACACAATCTTGTCCTATACCCTTGAGTTAGACCACAGCATATTAAAGGGAAATATCGTTGAACAAAGCGCTTAAGAAGGCTAGGGTAAAACCGGACGGCTTTTTGTGAATGAGACCTTGATCATTGATTTGAACATTTTCTTTGTCGGTCGGGTCGGTCGTGGGGTAGTTATAAAAGGCAGTTACATTGCATCGAAAACGCAGAATTACACCTGTCGATATTTGGGCGTTAAATTCTCTGAATGTAATAATGACCCAAAATGCGAGGGCATAATAGAGGAGATACATTTTTGTCATTAGAAATTGAACAAACAAGGCTGGCTGTATCAAAGGACATAGATCCGAAAAAAAAGTCGAAGCTTGGTCAATTTTTCACTCCCGCATCAATCGCTCGATTTATGGCAGAGATGTTTGTTAAAAATGAAATTGGCAATTGTCGTCTGCTTGATGCTGGTGCAGGGATTGGTTCACTTTCAACTGCCTTTCTGGATAGATGGACATCCGGTGGTTTAAGTTTTCAACGTGTCGAACTGGATGCTTTTGAGATTGATAATTCTTTGAAATCATATTTAACTCAGACACTGGAGAAATATAATGAGCATTCAGATTTTGACCTGATAATCCGAAGTGCCGATTTTATTCACGCTGCCGCAGATTATCTTTCCGGTGGTCTTTTTGCTGAAAAGCTTCCGAAATATACTCATGCAATCTTAAATCCACCTTATAAGAAAATACGCAGTAACTCTGCGCATCGTGCTGCATTACGGCAGGTCGGTATTGAAACGGTGAATTTATATTCTGCCTTTGTTGCATTGTCCTTGTTATTACTTGATGATCAAGGACAACTTGTTGCCATTATTCCTCGCAGTTTTTGCAATGGGTTATATTACCGTCCATTCCGTAATTTCATAATAGAACGAGCTGCTGTTCGACAAATCCATCTATTTAAGTCCAGGAACAAGGCATTTAAGGATGATGACGTGCTACAGGAAAATATTATTATTCGGCTGGATCGTGGTGGTCAGCAAGGACCAGTTGTAATTTCAACATCAACAGATGATAGCTTTAGTGATTTGACCATCCAGGAGTATCCATTTGACCGGATTGTATTTCCGGAAGACCAAGAACAATTTATTCATGTGCCAACATCATCTGAAATGAATACGTTTGAGTTGTACCCGTCAATCCGCAATTCATTATCAGACCTGAGCATCAACATTTCCACTGGGCCGGTAGTAGATTTCCGGGTGAAAGAGCACTTATGTGAGATGCCAGAGGCGAATACTGTTCCGCTGCTTTATCCTGCTCATTTCATAAGCAATGGCTGCGAATGGCCTAAGCAAGGTATAAAAAAGGCAAACGCTATTAAGCATAATAGTGATACGGAAAAATGGCTTTACCCGACTGGTTTTTACTGTGTTGTACGCCGATTTTCATCAAAAGAAGAAAAGCGTCGCGTTGTTGCAAACGTTGTTGATCCTTTTCAATTTCCTGGAGTATCTGCACTGGGATTCGAGAATCATCTCAATGTTTTCCATGACGGTAAAAAAGGCTTACCAAAGGCACTGGCCTTTGGAATAGCTCTGTTTTTAAACTCAACTGCAGTTGATGAATATTTCCGAACATTCAATGGTCATACCCAGGTTAATGCAACAGATCTTAAACGAATAAAGTACCCGAGCCGTGAAATTTTGATCACCATCGGCGAGTGGGCAATGGTTCAGGCTGAACTTACTCAGAAAATGATTGATAACAAGTTGGAGCTATTATTGAATGAAAGACAAAAATGATCACGTGAAGGCGGCCCACAAAATTCTCATTTCGATTGGTCTTCCTCGGGCACAACAAAACGAACGTTCCGCACTCTGCTTGCTATCCTTGCTGAATCTTACACCGGATAAGTCATGGTCAGAGGCTGAAAATCCGTTGATGGGCATCACACCAATCATGGATTGGGCACGTCAACACTATCAGAAAGATTATGCTCCGAACACACGGGAGACGGTACGCCGCCAAACAATGCATCAGTTTGTCGATGCAGGAATTGCTCTCTACAATCCGGATAAACCTGATCGACCTGTAAACAGCCCCAAGGCTGTCTATCAGATCGAACCAGCTACGTTGGTTCTACTTTGCAGCTTCGGCACACATGAATGGCATGATAATCTGACGGATTATTTGGCTGAGCGCGAAACGCTTGCTGCCCGCTATGCTCAGGAGCGTGAACAGAACCGTGTACCTGTACAAATTCGACAAGGCAAGAAAATTACTCTCAGCCCCGGTGAACACAGTGAACTGATACGAGCCATTATTGAAGAATTCGGACCGCGTTTCGCTCCCGGGAGTATACTGGTTTATGCTGGCTATACTGGAGACAAATGGGGTTATTTCGATGCTGCGCTGCTTTCCGGGTTGGGCGTCGATGTTGACTCCCATGGTAAAATGCCGGATGTGGTATTGCACTATGCCAAAAAGAGCTGGTTGCTATTGGTTGAATCAGTAACCAGTCATGGGCCGGTTGATGGAAAGCGGCACTCCGAGCTGACCCAACTGTTTTCTGGCGCAAAGGCTGGGCTTGTCTATGTGACGGCTTTTCCTAACCGTGGCGTAATGGCCCGCTGCCTTGCTGATATTGCATGGGAGACGGAAGTATGGGTCGCGGACGCTCCATCACATTTGATCCACTTTGACGGGGAACGGTTTCTCGGCCCGTATAAAACATTCTAACATGGCATGAAAACAGACCGGGCTATAGCGGATGGCATTTAAATTGGGTTCTATTTCAAATGATATTAACCCCATAAATCTTTATCATTTTGCCGCCCGGCTGGTTATGCTCCGCGTTCGGCGAAAAAATATTTTTGTAAAGGAAAATTCAAGAGATAGTAAAATTTTCGCGGCATGCCAGAAGTCGATGAAGGTACATAATGAATGAAAACTTCAAAAAAGCTCAAGAAATTATTAAATAAAGGCTTCAAAGGATATCCAATAGCAACTGTTGCTTACTATGGCCCAGACGATAAGCATGCGACCAAAGTCGCCGTTGGAATAATTCCTTACGAAGATGCACAGCCAAGCGTACTTGAGAGATGGTTCAATGAGGTTATTGATGTCCGAATTGATAAAACAATAAATGAACAAATTATCAATTTTATTAAAGAAAACTGGGCAAAGTCTGTAGTGATCGCTGATCGAATTTTAGGATGCCCTCACGAGGAAGGTGTAGATTATCCTGACGGATCTACATATCCCCAATGTCCTTTTTGGGCAATTCGTGATCGTTTTACAGGTGAAATCATCCAATAAAAATTTGGCATGACCTTTATATTGAGCAAATAAAATTAAAAATTATTGCGCAGTGCTGCATAATCTTTAGTAATAGAGGGGTTAAAACGTGAGTAACGAAGTCGATAAAGTCATCTATTCGATGATAAACGTCAGCAAGTTTTACGATAACAAACCGGTTTTAAAAGATATTTCTCTGTCTTACTTTTACGGTGCCAAAATCGGCGTGATCGGCCTGAACGGTTCTGGCAAAAGCTCGCTGCTGCGTATTCTTGCCGTAGTGGATCAAGAATTCAATGGCAGAACCATTTTATCCGACGGATACACCATCGGCTACCTGGAACAGGAACCCCTGGTGGATGTGGACAAGACGGTCCGGGAAGTGGTGGAGGAAGGGGTTCAGGAAACCTCGGATCTTCTAAAAGAGTTTGAAGAGATTAACATGAAGTTTGCCGAGCCCATGAGTGATAGCCAGATGAATCAGCTTATCGAGCGACAGGGCCAGGTTCAGGAAAAGCTGGACGCACTGAACGCCTGGGATCTGGACTCGCGTTTGGAAATGGCAATGGACGCCCTGCGATGCCCCCCGGAAAACACTCCGGTCAATGTCCTTTCCGGGGGAGAAAAGCGCCGGGTGGCCCTGTGTCGATTACTGCTGAAGAAACCCGATATCCTGCTGCTGGACGAGCCCACCAACCACCTCGATGCCGAGAGTGTGGCCTGGATGGAACATCACCTGCAGAAGTACCCGGGAACCGTTATTGCCGTGACCCACGACCGCTATTTTCTCGACAACGTGGCCGGATGGATTCTCGAACTCGACCGGGGCGTGGGTATTCCCTGGAAAGGTAATTATTCCAGCTGGCTGGAGCAGAAACAGGAGCGCCTGCGACGGGAGAAGAAATCCCAAAGCGCCCACCAAAAAACACTGGAGCGCGAACTGCAATGGATCCGCATGTCACCCAAGGGCCGTCATGCCAAGAGCCAGGCCCGCATCAGTGCCTACGAAAAGCTTCTCATCCAGGAACCCGAAACGCGGGAAAAAGATTTGGAGCTTTTCATTCCACCGGGTCCGCGCCTGGGAAATGTGGTCATAGAAGCGGAAAATGTCACCAAGGCCTTTGGGGACCGCATATTGATGGAAAAGATGGACTTTCGGTTGCCCCCCGGGGGTATCGTCGGTATCATCGGACCCAACGGGGCCGGCAAAACCACCCTGTTCAAAATGATCACCGGTCAGGAAACGCCGGACCAGGGGAGTATCCGTCTGGGAGATACGGTCGAGCTGGCCTATGTGGACCAGGACAAAGAACTTGATGCCGGCAAGAGCATCTGGGAAGAAATCACAGGGGGTGAAGACCGGATCCAACTGGGAAAGCGACTGATCAATTCCCGGGCATACGTGGCCCGGTTCAATTTTTCCGGTACCGATCAGCAGAAGAAGGTGGCAACCCTCTCCGGCGGCCAGCGCAACCGGGTACATCTGGCCAAGATGCTCAAGCAAGAGGCCAATGTCATCCTCCTGGACGAACCTACCAATGATCTCGACATCAACACGCTGCGGGCACTGGAAGAGGCCTTGGAGAACTTCGGCGGCTGCGCGGTGGTCATCAGCCATGATCGATGGTTTCTTGACCGAATTGCTACCCATATACTGGCCTTCGAAGGGGACAGCCGGGTGGTCTTTTTCACTGGCAACTGGTCCGAGTATGAAGCCGACCGTAAAAAGCGCCTGGGTGCGGATGCCGCCCGCCCGCATCGCATCAAGTATCGACGGTTGTCCAGATAAGAGAGAGTTTGAGAAAAAATGTATGGCGATTAGTTCTACTCCGACATATAATATTGCAAAATGGTAAAGGATGTGATATGCATCCTTCATGGAAACAGAGAATGTATTTTTCGGTATAGACGACTACATGGC
>CAYPIW010000098.1:0-21159 GCA_964410925.1 uncultured Desulfobacteraceae bacterium | reverse complement strand
TCGTACATGTATATTGATATCGGCTATAGATCATTGCAAACATGCCTTTTTGAATATAGCGTATTGGTGATCGGTCTGGGCCAGGGTTAAGGAATATTGCCAATTTATATAGAAGCAGGAGCACAGCGACTCTTTAACTTTAGTTCACTTTAGTCACTTTTCCGATTTATTCGGGTTAGTTTTCTCCTCCCAGATATGCTTCAATAACCCTGGGGCTGTTTCGGATGTCTTCGGGCGGCCCCTCGGCAATCTTCCGGCCATAGTTGAGGACCAATATCTCATCCGAGATATTCATGACCACCTTCATATCATGTTCCACCAGTAACACGGTAATCCCCTTTGCATTGATGGCCCTGATCAAAGAAGATGCCACATGGGTCTCGGTCTCGTTCAGACCGGCCGCGGGTTCGTCCAGACAGATCAGTTCCGGCTCACTGGCCAGTGCCCGCCCGATCTCCAGTAATTTCTGTTCCCCCAGAGGCAGGCTGTCCGCCGAATCCTTGTATTTGTGGGAAAGCCCGATAAACTTCAAAATCTTCAGAGCATTTTCCCGGATCTGTTTTTCTTTGCGTCTGGACCCGGGCAGGACAAACCCTGAAGCCAAAAATGACGTTCGAATCCGCGTATAGCAGCCCAGCATGACATTTTCCAAAACCGTCATGTTTCCGAACAGCTCAACGGTCTGGAAGGTGCGTGAAATCCCCCGGTTCGCGATCTTGTGTGCCTTGAGATGCTGGATGGGACGTCCGTTGAACGTGACCGTTCCCTGTGTCGGCGGAAAAGACCCGGTAATCACATTAAACAGGGTGGTCTTGCCGGCGCCGTTCGGACCGATAATCGCCTTTATCATTCCCCTCCGGACCTTAAAATTAAGGTCGCTGAGCGCCATGAGTCCGCCAAAGGTCATGACCACCCCTTGCAGCTCAAGAACATTTTCCTGCATACCTTCGCTCATCAGACCCCTATCTCCTGAACCAGCCTTTTACAATCCCCGGCACCCCTGCCAGACCCTCCGGTAATAAAACCGTGACAAAGAGGAGTATGGCGCCATATACGATGACCTCGAATTCCTCAAAATACTGCAGCCATTCATTACTCAAAAAAGTGATCAGACCGGTTCCCACGATCGCCCCCCAGATCGTGTGCATTCCGCCCAAAGCAATCATGATCAGAAGCTTTATGGAAAAGAAAAGGTCAAACGTCGCCGGATTGACAAAATTAAGATAATGGGCATAAAAGCTCCCGGCCAGAGATGCCAGAACCGCCGAGTACACAAAAACCAGTATCTTGAACCGGGAAACATCCACCCCCATGGCGCGGGCCGCCGGTTCACTGGCATGAATCGCCCTTAAGGCCCGGCCGCTGCCGGATTGAATGACATTAGCCGTAAAGATAAACGCCGCGATAACAACCCCCCAGACAAGGTAGTAATAGCGTTCCACGGAATTAAACTCAAATCCAAACAGCGTCAGGCCCGGAATGCCGGACATTCCGTCCGGACCGCCGGTCCATTGGATCTCTTCGTTGAAGATGATAAAAATGATGATTCCAAAGGCAAGGGTTGCCATGGCCAGATAATGGCCTTTGAGTTTGAGGGAAGGCGCTCCCACCACAACCGCTACCCCGGCGGTAACAGCCATACCGATCCCCATGCAGGCCCAGGAGTTCATGGCGTAATGGGTGGTCAGGATGGCCGACACATAAGCGCCGATCCCAAAAAACGCGGCATGCCCGATGGAGATCTGTCCGGCATACCCCATGAGAAGGCTGAGACCCATGGTAATCAGGCAATAAATCCCTGTAAATACCATGATGTCGGGATAGTGCTCTATGGCGGGGATCCGGCGGGCAGTCCATGGAAAAACCATGATCACAAAAGCAAACACGGCAATGGGGAGTTTGGCGATTCGTAACATGCCTAAAACCTTTTGATCCTGCTGATCTCTATGCTGCCCATAAGTCCGCTGGGTTTAAAGAACAAGATCACCAAAAGCACAATCAAAGCAAACGCATCTTTATATCCCGAGTTAACCAGACCCGCTCCAAAGGATTCGATGCTTCCCATGATCAGCCCCCCCAGGATAGCGCCGGGAAAGCTTCCCAGCCCCCCCAGAATCGCGGCCGCAAATCCCTTTACCGCCAGCATGGCCCCCCGGTCATATTCCATCAGGGATATCGGGGTTACGGTAATCCCCGCCACCGCTCCGATAGCGGCGGAAAGGGCAAAGGACAACAGAATCATCTGCTTGACATTGATCCCGACCAGCCTGGCCGCATTCGGATTGTCGGCGCAGGCGCTCATGGCCTTGCCGAGGATGGTCCGATCAAAGAATATGGACAGCACAATGGCGGTGATGATCAAAAAGCCGATTACCCAGAAATACTGGGGTTGAACCACGGCCCCCAGAAAAGTGATGGGATTTCGGCCGGAAAACGCGGGAAGATCAAAAGGGTCCTTACCCCAAATCAATGACGCCGTCCCCTTGATCAGGATGGACACTGCAATGGTAGCAATAATCAGGGTAAGTACCGACGGTCGTCGGATGGGGCGAATGGCCAGCCGGTCCAGAAGAATTCCCACCAGGGTAACCAGAATAATTGTGGCCGGAAACGCCAGAATAAGGGGCAGCCCCATGGCAACATGCAAAAAGACCATGATCAATCCGCCCAGCATGACGAATTCCCCCTGGGCAAAATTGATGATCTCGGTCACATTATAAATAATATTAAACCCCACGGCCACCATGGCATAGACACTGCCCACGGTCAGCCCGGTAATGAGGTATTGTAAGAGCTGGCTTGCCAGCGTAATTTTTTCCATATATCCATATTTATAGCGAAGCTTATCATCCAGGCGATGATTTGAGCAAACTTACGATACACAACATAAAGCAAAATGATGCTGGATGCTCGATCCTGGGTGCAAATAGAAAGGATTCCTTTCCAAATCCAGTATCCAGAGACCAGTATCCAGCATCACATGCTAAGTTGCTGGAATAAAATATTCACACAAACTTGATACAAAGTTAAAATGCTGGCTGATATAGACGGCTCATGTTACAAATTAACGGATCAGTCCACCAGTGCCCAGTCGTTGTCTTTCACAATCACCATGCTGAAGGCTTCTTTGGTCAGGCCGTTGTGGTCGTCCGGCGAAAAATTGAAGATACCATGCTGGCCCACAAAGCCCTGTTTCTTCTCCAGGTAGTCCCGTATGGCAGCCTTATCATCACCAACGGCGGACAGGGCATCCACAACCAGCTGCAGAGCATCCCATCCATGCCCGCCGAAAGAACTCAACGGCTCATTGTATTTGGCCGTATAGCTCTTCAGATAATCCATGGTTACACTTTTTTGAGGATGGTCCGCCGGTAAAAGCTCGGCAATATTACAGGCACCCAGCGGGCAGAGAACCCCCTCGGCAGCGCCTGCAGCCAGTTCGATATTTTTACGGCTGCCAAAGCCATGGCTCTGATATAACGGAATGCCTGTCATCCCCAGATCTTTCCAGTTGCGAATCATGGTCACCTGTGTGGGACCGATGGACCAGTTCACGATGGCATCCGGAGCCACTCCCTTGATTTTGGTTAACTGGGCCATCATATCCGTATCCTTGGGTCCGTATTTTTCATCGGCGATAATCGTCATATTAAATTCGGGTGCAATCCGGATCAACTCCGAGCGTCCGCTGGCTCCGTATCCGGAGGTTACGCTCATGATGGCGATTTTAGTAATTCCTCTGTTTTTAAGATGAGTATAAATAGCCTCCACAGCCATACTGTCCGACTGGGGGGTCTTAAAAATCCACTTATAGGGCTTTCCCGTCTTTTCATCGTAAACAATTTTGTAACTGGCTGCACAGGAAATCAGAGGGGTTTTATTATTTTCGGCAACCGGTATTACCGCAATGGAGGGCCCGCTCACGGAAGGACCGATCACCGCACAGACCTTGTCCCGCGTAATGAGTTTTTTTACCGCCAGGTTGCACTTGGTGGCATCCCCTTCGTCATCATAAATAATCAGTTCCAGTTTTTTTCCGTTAATGCCGCCGGCCGCATTGATCTGTTCGGCCAGCATCTCAACGGTTTTCTTTTCCGGATCCCCCAAAAAAGAAGCGTTGCCAGTCACGGAAAAAACGCCCCCGACTTTATACGCTCCATCCAGGGCGTTTGCCTGGCTGACAAGCAACCCCATGCCGAAAAAACAAATTGTTGCGACAATAGCAATTCTCCTGAGTTTCATTTTCTCCTCCCCTTGTTTTTGGTTTTAAGATTAATTATTATTCTCTACTGATGAATTCGTAAAAAGTCGTCACTCCGGCGAAAGCCGGAGCCCAGATGCTTTAGAACTTTTTAAAAGACTGGATTCCGGCCTCCGCCGGAATGACGGCCTCCGGATCCGCTTCTCTCCGAAGCTCAGGATCGTAACTCTACGAGCCGGACACCAGCCCATAGGGCTTACAGGGTATACACTTTGCTTCCCTCAATCACGGTTACGTTGTTCTTTTGTAGTAAGGTTATGGCCTCATCAATGGGATCGATTCTAAAAATCATTACGGCATTTTTACCGATATGCTGGACAAACGCATACATATATTCCACATTAATTCCGGCCCGGTGCAAAATATCGAGTATTCTGTTCAGGCCTCCGGGCCTGTCTTCCACTTCTACGGCCACCACATCGGTTTTGCTCACGGTAAACCCACGGTTTTTTAATGAATGTATGGCCTTTTGATTGTCATTTACAATCAGACGCAACACGCCAAAATCGGAGGTGTCGGCCAGTGCCAGTGCCCGGATGTTGACATCCGCTTCTGCAAGAATCGCTGCAACTTCAGCCAAACGTCCGGCCTTATTTTCCAAAAATACTGAAATTTGTTCCGCCCGCATATCTCTTGCCCCCCCTTCTTCCTATCATTTAGCATTTATCTTTTATCATTGGTTATTGGATATTGATTCGTGCCCTCCCGAACCTTGAACTTCTGAACCCTTTAACCCTGACACTCGACACCTGAACCCTGACACCTGAAACCTGACACCTGAACCTCAAACTTATATCTTCCGATTATCAATCACCCGCACCGCTTTTCCCTCGCTGCGGGCAATCTTCTTTGGTTCCACCAGCTTTACTTTTGCGGAAACCCCGAGATAATCCTTTATATTCTTTGCTATTTTTCTTTCCCGTTCCTGCAGATGTTTGACCTCATCGGAAAACAGGCGCTCACCCACCTCCACCAAAACCGTAAGCGTATCCAGATTATCCTTCCGGTCCACCACCAGCTGGTAATAAGGTTCAACTTCATCCATTTCCATGAGAACACTTTCAATCTGTGACGGAAACACATTGACGCCACGAATAATCAGCATATCATCCGTGCGACCGCTGACCCGGTTCATACGGATATGGGTCCGGCCGCAGATACACGGCTCCGGATTCAGCGAGGTGATGTCACGGGTTCTATATCGTATCACCGGAAAAGCTTCCTTGGTTATGGTGGTAAAAACAAGTTCGCCGGTCTCGCCGTAAGGAAGAACTTCTCCGGTTTCGGGATCGATAATTTCAGGAATAAAGTGATCCTGAAATATGTGAAGACCTTTTTTTGCTTCATGACATTCAATGGCAACCCCCGGCCCCATGACCTCGCTTAACCCATAAATATCCACCGCGGTTAAATTCAGCTTCCGCTCTATTTCCTCCCTCATCTTCTCAGACCAGGGTTCGGCTCCGAATATTCCGAATTTAAATTTTAAATTTTCAAAAGAAACCCCCAACTCCCCGGCAACTTCCGCCAGGTGAAGTGCATATGAAGGAGTTGCCGTCAATATGGTGGGACCGAAATCCGTCATGATCACAACCTGTCTCTTTGTATTTCCTCCGGATACCGGAATAACGGAAGCACCGAGTTTCTCCGCACCGTAGTGGATTCCCAACCCTCCGGTAAAAAGCCCATAACCGTAGGCATTGTGGATGATGTCTCCGCGAGTTGCCCCGCCTGCGGCAAGAGAACGGGCCATAAGCCCGGCCCAGGTATTAATGTCCCGAGCCGTATACCCCACAACCGTAGGCTTTCCGGTGGTCCCGGAGGAGGCATGAATACGAACCACGTTGTCCATGGGAACTGCAAACATTCCAAAAGGATAATTATCACGCAAATCCGCTTTAGTTGTGAAAGGAATTCGTTTTAAATCTTCCAATGACTTAATATCATTGGGCGTGATACCACTTTCTTCAAACTTCTTCCTGTAAAAAGGAACATTTGCGTAAACACGATCAAGGGTGGCCTTGAGCCGTCGCAGGACGATTGCCTCCAGATCTTCTTTTGGCATAGTCTCAAATCCGATGTCGAGAATCATTCCAACACTCCTTTCAAACAATAAAAAAGGCTGTGAGTGAAACTCACAGCCTTTTAAAAAACCATGAGTTCCATTTTGTTACGTCTGCCCATGGTTTTGTGTTATATCAAGTTCGGCATTTTTACCTTGCCGGCCCATGGTTAGACTTCCTAAAAAAGAAGCCCCCCGGGAAGCCAAAAAAACCAAAGTAAAAAAACCGAAACCTCATCTATGGAACCCTTAATATTTATGTAAAATAACCAATAGTTAACCAGGGCGCTCTATAATGGATTAAAAAATATATGTCAAGAAAAAAGATTTACTCTTTTAAACTTCCCTTAAAATCAGGATGTCGCTTTTCCAGAAACGCCGACGCCCCTTCTTTTGCATCCGGGCTTGTGAAACAGAGGGCAAAGGCATCGATTTCCATGCGGCAGCCGGTGGTAAGGTCCACATTCATCCCGCTGGTGATGGCCTGTTTGGCCGCCCGAACAGATACTTTCCCCCGTGATGCAATGGTTTTCGCCGTGGTGACCGTTTCGTCCATGAGTTGCTCTTGAGAGCAAACCCTGTTTACCAGACCTATGTTTTCTGCTTCGGCAGCGGGAATCATCTTACCGGTAAATATCAACTCTTTGGCCATGCTCTCACCCACGAGCCTCGGCAGCCTCTGAGTGCCGCCAAAGCCCGGAATAATCCCAAGAGTGATTTCCGGCAGACCGAACATGGCATTTTCAGAAGCATAGATAAAATCACATGCCAGGGCAACCTCACATCCGCCGCCCAGTGCAAAGCCGTTTACCGCCGCAATGACCGGTATGGGCAACTCCTGGAGCTTATTCATCAAGGAACGCCCCCTCTCGGAAAACGATTTGGCCTTAAGAGGGGTAAACGTCAGGAATTGCTTGATGTCCGCTCCGGCAATAAAAGATTTTTCACCGGCGCCGGTGAGAATAAGCACACGGATGTCCTGGTTTGCATGGACCTTCTCGAGGGCGTCGGAAAACTCTTCAAGCGCTTCCTCATTCAATGCATTTAAAATTTCGGGCCTGTTGAAGGTAAGGGTTGCAATGTTTTCTTTGACCTTAACAACAATATTATTATATTCCATCATTCAGACCTCCTGACCTGTATGAGTAATTTATGACGCAATAATTTGAACATCGAACATCGAACGTTCAACGTCAAACGTCGAATGTGGAAGGCGCTTCGCTTCGTCCTTATAATAAAATGGTAGAATACATTATTCGATGTTCAATGTTCGACGTTCATCTTCATTAAAATATGTTGAATCTGAATTTATGATAGATCACTAGCCCCGCTATCACCCTCCGTATCCCGCCACCCCCTTTTGGCGGCTGTGTTTTAAAAATGCGGTGGGATTTGTCTCTTTAACATACTCCCGGATACCATTGACGATGGCATCGCACATTCGGTCCTGATATTGTGGATTTATTAATCTTTTGCAGTCCCCGGAGTTGCTGATAAAAGACGTTTCTATTAATATGGCAGGCATCTGAGCACCCAAAAGAACATAAAAGGGCGCCTGTTTTACACCTTTACTTTTTATCCTGCTGTAGCACCGGCTTAAATGGTTACACATGTTCTTTTGAACGTGGGCCGCCAGGCGGCTGGATTCGTTGATTTTGGCGTTTTGCATGAGATCGCTTAAAATCGTCTGAAGATCGCTAATATTTTTTGTTGAAGTGGCATTTTCCCTGGCCGCCACCAAAATAGAATCGTCGTCTGTTGCCAGATTCAGAAAAAAGGTTTCAATACCGTATGCCCGTCTATCCCTCGCGGCATTGGTATGAATCGAAATGAAAAGGTCTGCATTTTTTGTGTTGGCGAAAGCGGTTCGTTCTTCAAGTGTAAGATACCGATCGCCCGTGCGCGTCATCACCACCTCACAGTTCAATTTTTCGCGGATCTTTTTGGCAAGCCGCCGTGCAATTTTCAGGACAACATCTTTTTCGTGAACCCCCTTTAAATAACCGGGAGCGCCGTAATCGCGCCCGCCATGACCCGGATCGATAACAATTCGTTTTACGCCAAGAGCGAGCTGCTTTGCCAGAGCGCCGGGAGCAGCCTTGCCGGCTTTTTCATCTTTCTTTACCCATCTTGCAGTTGACTTTTCCGTATCTCCCCAGACATCGATGACGATTCTAAAAGGGTTTTTTAAGGAAAATATCTTGTACGTCTTAAAAGATTTGATATCAATAACCACCCGGACCTTATCCGATGTATATTGCCCGGCCCGAGCATCGCTGAGCAGGTTGTCATTGATGGGAATGTATTTTTTAATATCTTGTCCCAGCCTGCTGTTGTCTAAATCCACATATAACCGATGGGGTTTCCGGATGGTAATATCCTCTTTCAGGAGTCTGTGTGTATAGGACACCTCATTGTCCGCATCAATCACAACACGGGTATAGCTGGGGTTGGACCAAAACCTGAGCCCCACTACCGTACCCGTACTGCCTTCGGGAGCTTTGACATCCGTTTCAGGCGGGAGTTTGACATAAGAGAATTTTTTTATTTGCTTTGCAATGTCGTCTTCCCGCAGCATCACACGGATCTGTTTGCCGATTTTGCGTTTGGAGGCAATCTTTGGAATCCCTTTGGGAAAAAGATTGCGTAAGGCGTTCTCCGCTCTGGATCTGTATGCGCTTTTTGGATAATTTTTGATAATACGCTGATAACAATCCAAGGCCGCTTCCTTATCAGATGCCTTAAATGAACGACGGTAAAGCTCTTCATAAAGCGTCCCGGACATATAAAGCCCGGCGGCAGCCCACGGACCCGAAGGATTCTCCTCGCAAACCGCCTGAAATTCTTCGATACAGTCGAGCCAGAAACATCTGTATTTCTGTTTTGTTGGACTGTGGCGAAGTTTATTGTAACAGGCATCGGCCTGGTAGTATTTTCTCTCTGCAGAATCAGCAATTGACGCACGGGGCCCCGTCATGGAAAGAAAACAGCACGCCAGCAAACAGAATAAAAATGTTTTTTTATAATCAAGTAACAACGGTTTTTGACTTTTCCTTTAATTCGTTCAGACAGTTTAATGCGTCCAGAGGTGTCATTTTCGAAATATCCAGCTGTTGCAGCTTTTCTATGACAAATTGATCCGGTCTGGAAAAAAGATGAAGCTGCACCTGCCCCTTTGGTATACCATCGTCCTCTTTGGCCATAAACGCCGGACGTTTCAAGCTGTGTTCACCGTTTTCTATGGTGTAAAGAATCTTTTTGGCTCGCTGAATAACCCGATCGGGAATACCGGCAAGCCGTGCAACCTGTATTCCATAACTTCGATTGGTGCTACCCTCCACGAGTTTTCTTAAGAAAATAATTTGATCATTCCATTCCTTTACCGCAATGTTGTAATTTTTTACCCGGGACTTTGAAAGAGCGAGTTCCGTGAGTTCATGGTAATGGGTGGCAAAAAGGGTTTTAACGCCCCCCTCTTTTACGTCATGCAGATATTCCGCCACCGCCCAGGCGATGCTCAGTCCGTCGAAGGTGCTGGTTCCCCGCCCGATTTCATCCATAATCACCAGGCTCTGCCGGGTTGCGCTGTTTAAAATGTTGGCGGTCTCCTGCATTTCCACCATGAATGTACTCTGTCCCTGGGACAGGTTGTCCAGGGCGCCCACCCGGGTGAATATTCGGTCCGTAACACTCATCGAGCTCTTGGCGGCAGGGATAAAAGACCCCATCTGAGCCATAATGACCATCAGCGCAACCTGGCGCAACACCGTGGATTTGCCTGCCATATTGGGTCCGGTGATGATGAGGATCTGATTTTCAGTATCGTCAATCCTGATGGTGTTGGGTACGAAGCGTTCTCCGGTAATCATTTTTTCCACCACCGGATGACGTCCCTCTTCAATTAGAATATAGTCTTCGGTATTAAATTCCGGACGGTGGTAGTCATTTTGATCGGCGATTTCAGCCATACTCAGCAGGCAGTCCAAATCCGCTAAGAATTGGGCAATCTGTTTAATATCCGTATGATTTTTTACCACCTCATCCTTTATTTCATTAAATAACTCATATTCAAGCACGGCTCTTTGGTCTTCGGCGCCCAATACTTTTGACTCAAATGTTTTTAACTCGTCCGTGATATACCGTTCTGCATTCACCAGGGTCTGTTTGCGGACATAATGCAGGGGAACATCTTCTGAACGTGCTTTGGGAACCTCGATAAAATACCCGAATACCTTGTTATAGCGCACTTTGAGTGAATTGATGCCGGTGGCCTGCTTTTCACCGGCTTCGAGCCCGGCCAGCCATTCTTTGCCGTGCCGGCTGACGGCAATCAGTTCATCGAGTTCCTGATGGTATCCTTTCTTAATGATGCCGCCTTCATTAATGGTATGGGGAGCATCTTCCCGGATCGACCGTTCGATCAATTCCGCCAGTTTGCACAGTCCGTCTATGTCCTGACTACAGGTAAACAATTTCGATTTGAGCTGGGAAAGCAGAGACCATATGCCGGGCAGGCTGTTAATGGAACGCTTGAGCGCGACAAGATCCCTGGCATTGGACTGCCTCATGGCAATTTTGCTCCCGAGGCGTTCAAGATCATAAACCGATTTTAAGAGTTCCCGGATATTTTTTCGAACCTGGATGTTTTCCTTTGCGTCTTCAATCGCATCCTGTCTCGACTGAATCTTTGCAACATCCATCAGCGGATATTTGATCCACCGTTTAATCTGCCTCCCTCCCATGGCGGTAATGGTTTTGTCCATAATTTCCAGGAGGGTCCCGTGTCCGGATCCTGTACGGATATTCCTGATCAGTTCAAGGTTCCGGCAGCTTAACTCGTCAACCATAAGATAATGACTCAGTGAATACGTTGAAATGCCGGTGAAATGCTCTACTTTCTGTCTCTGGGTTTCCCGGACATAGTAAATAAGTGCTCCGGCGGCCTGCACACCGGTTTTTAAATGTTCGCAACCGAATCCTTCAAGAGAAAGGGTGTTGAATTGATCGATAAGCCGTTCCCGCGCCCTGCTGTGTTCAAATGCACCGTCTTGTAAAAAGGTTACGGATTTTTCAGACAGTTCTTTAATAACGGGTAAAAGAATGGGATCATTTCTCGAAGATTCAGGGAGGAGAACTTCTCTTGGCGATATGCGGAGGACCTCATCAACAATAGCATCCATATTTTCAGATTCGGTCACCCTGAAATTCCCGGTTGAAATATCCAGATAGCTCAGTCCGGCGGCACCGGTATTGCGGACAACCGCAAGAACATAATTATCTGTTTTTTCATCGAGCAATTCATTATCAACAATCATCCCCGGTGTAACGATCCGGACCACATCCCTTTTGACCAAACCCTTTGCCTGGGCCGGATCTTCCATTTGATCACATATGGCGACTTTGTATCCCTGGTCTATAAGGCGGGACAGATAGGCCTGCGCGGATTTATACGGAACGCCGCACATGGGAATGGGGAATTCGTCTTTCTTGTTTCGTGAAGTTAATGTGATCTCAAGAAGCCGGGAGGCAAGCTCGGCATCCTCAAAAAACATTTCGTAAAAATCTCCCATCCGGTAAAAAAGTATCGCGTCAGAGTACTTTTCCTTAATGGAGAGGTACTGCTTGATCATGGGAGTCGTTTTTGAAACATTCATACGGCTAAAAGGTTTCTTCGGGTTGGGCCGTATGCTCCGAAGAACCGCTTTGTAATGATTCCAATTCTTTTTTGAGTGCTGCAATTTCTTCCAATTGGGAAGTGGTTGCTGCGTTTAAATTTTTTATTGTTTTTTTGGATTTGAATCGTGCGGAAAGACTGATAAAATAGGCAATCAAAAACCCGGCCAGAAAAAAAACCAGAAAAAAGACTGCATTGGGCAGTTCCATGGTATGAAACGGTTCACTGTACATAAGATCTATTCGAAGCGCTTGTTTTGCCAACAAATAGTCCTTATTCGAGAAAAAAATGATCGCAATAAGGCCTATAATAATTACCCAGAGAACGAACTTAAGTTTTTTCATGGTTATCTCCTTGTATATCAGGTTGTTATATCAATCTGATCAAAGTAAGGCTTTAAATTGTTGTACGTGGTCATCAGGTGCTCCGGAATAACACGCACATCGGCAAAAACAGTTAACGCATTTGTATCGCCAAACCACCGGGGAACAATATGAAAGTGGAGATGTTCTTCAACGCCGGCGCCCGCCACTTTCCCCAGATTAAGTCCGACATTAAACCCGTCGGGAGTCATCACTTTTTTTAATATTCCCACAGATTGTTCAACGGTCTTGAGAAGATCGCCCATTTCGCTCTTACTGAGCTGATCCAGAGTGGAAATATGTTTGATTGGCGACACCAGGAGATGGCCGTTAATATAAGGAAATTTATTCATTACAACAAGAGTCGCCCTGCCCTTGTAAAGGGTCAGATTGTCCTGTTCCGAAAGCGCCCTGCAAAATATGCAGCCGCTCTCCTTATCGCCCGTAATATATTCCATGCGCCATGGAGCCCACATGGTTTTCATTATACATCCTCCTAATTAGAATCGAAGTGTACTGATCTTGTCACATTGGAAAAAAGTTTCGCAATCATTTACGGATTTTTTAAAATCACAAATTCCAAGTACCAAATTACAAACAAAGGTCAAATTACAAATACCAATGACCTAAACTATTTCGAATTTTTCAGTATTGATAAAAATATCTTTTTCAATTTGTTACCTGTTCTTCAAAATCATAAGGTTTGGAATTTTGAATTTTGGTCATTGTGATTTGTTTGTACTTCTGAGATTTGTTATTTGGAATTTCCATTAACTCAACTAATCCATGAACATATACAAAGCTTCTTGAGAAGTCATGAATTTTCAAAAATCAATGGTCTACAAAACCTTCTACCTTTTTCAGGACCAAAACTCAACCTTTTTCTATTTCAGGCGCACAACCTCCAGTTCACCCCACATACCGATCTCACCTCCCACGATCACAACAATCCCTGAGATCTCTTTGATTTTTTTACCGAATTCAATTGCAGGCCCGATATTCGCTTTTGACGTTATCCGATTGCCGATGGACGTTGCAGCGGCGTCGGCAAGTGAACAGGAACGGGACAGAACACAGACCGCGTCCGCTTTTCCGAAACTCAGGGAATGGCCCACGGTACCGGATGATGTGCATACAGATAACGGTTCTTTTCCCGGATCCACGCGCAGTCCCATGCCCAAACTCAGCCGAGACTTACCGGCAAAAATACCGATAGTTATCGGGCCGTTTGTTTTGAAAAAGACATCGCCTCCGTTTTCCACAACAACTTCAGGGGTATGCCTCAACAGATCCATCCCCACATGTTCGGCAATTGCACCGGCAACCGCCGCCATGGGACCGACACCGGCCTTTTCACCCGCTGATGCCATGTGGTTTATAATAATGGGCGCCGGACCGCTGATCCGCCACGGCGTCAACATATTTGCAAATTCAGGGTATCTTTTTATATACGCCTCAATGACCCCTCTGTGCTTGAGAATCAGCTCCCTGGTGATGTCCTCGAGAGGGTTGACCGCATGCACAAACAGGTCTGTTTCCTTAACGGCCACCCTGAACCCAACCAGATTCTTTCCCGCCGTCAAATTCCTGTACGATCGTTTTTGGTACATCGTTAGTCAATTATTATCCTCAAAAAAGCTAAACAAGACTCCCAGTTACAAATACAAACCTTCAAATAAATCTCAAATTTAAAGCACCAAATCTCAAACAAATCTCAAACTACAAATTTCAAATTCCAAACCGGTTCAACGCGCAGTGAAGGCGCTTGCGCCGTGTAAGCGGTTGTTTTTTTGTTTGTGATTTTGAATTTCGTTTATTGTGATTTATTTGTTCTTTGGGATTTGTTATTTGGAATTTTTACGAACTTAATCACTTCGAACAAATACCATTATTTGAATTGCGTTTCCGGTCGCATGTTTTCCGGACACTGTCTCAAAAAATAGTGATCCGTCATTCCGGCAATGAAATCCCTGACGATTTCCTCTTTGCAATGGTTTTTAATATAATCTTCGGACATATCTTCCAAAAAACCGGCAAAGATCACTGAGTCCCGATTTTCGGTTTCAATATCATCCAGGTATTTTTCAAACAGCATTGCAAACAGTTTTTTTATAAGAGCCGTATGTTTTTTGATTTCCGGATTCATGTAAATACGCTCCAGGTTAAAATCCTTGAGCCGCTTCAGGGCGTCCGATACTTCCGGGCTGAATGCAACGTAACTGTTTTGAAAGCTGTTTTTAATAATGTCGGTGACAAGATTGTAAACGATGGTCCCGTTGGTAGCCCCGAGGACATCCACGCTGTCCCTGGGAAGATCAGATCTTTTGATCATTTTGAGCCGTATGGCATCTTCTATGTCACGACCGATATAGCTGACGGTATCTGCCATACGAACCACACATCCTTCCAGGGTCATGGGCATGAGTTTAACTCCGGGATCATTCTTTTTACCTAACATCTCTTTCTCTAATGTTTCGAATGTCTTATCATGATATGGTTCAAGCGTTCGATTATGGATTTCTCCGTCATGGCAGAGAATGCCGTCCAGAGTCTGCAGACAAAGATTCCATCCTTTGCCTTTACATTCCACCCTGTCCAGAAAATGAACACTCTGAACGTTGTGCTGAAAACACCCGATACCGTTTGACCGGCAAAGTTCTGACAAAAACCTCTCGCCGTCATGCCCGAACGGGGTATGCCCGATATCATGGCCCAGAGAAATGGCCTCAATGAGATCTTCGTTCAATCTCAGATAACGACCGATGGTTCTTGCAATTTTCGATACCAGCTGAACATGGAGCACCCGGTGAGTGATATGATCATTGTGTATCAGATAAAAGACCTGGGTCTTGTCGATATATCGCGTGTAGGCCCGTGAATGCAGAATCCGATCCGCGTCCACAGAAAATATCTGGCGGTACCCCTGTTCTAAACGAGCATCACGACTCCGTCTCACGCCCGCCGAACTCAACGTTGCAATGGGAGATAATATTTGGGCTTCCCGCTGTCTCAGGTCCACACGCAGCATATCAAGGTTTTTGTCTTTAAATCTGACCATCTTCTATCATGCTCTCCATGAGTTTAAGGTAATCTATCCCCGCCCTCCTGAATCCTTCTTTACCGAATTTCATATTGGCCTCAAGAACATACGGCTGGTTGTCATGCTCAATGATATCGATCCCCACATCGTCCCACCGGCATCTTCGGGCGGTATCAAGGGCAAGATCAAGAACATTTTCAGGCACAGGATTTAGACTGATGGTTGCCCCCACAGCAACATTGCTTCTAAATTCACCTGCAGGCGATATGCGCCAGTAGGCATGAACCACCCGATCTCCTATAATAACCACCCGTATATCCCGGTCGGACGGAAGGTATTCCTGGATATAGGCGACATTCGACAGCTTGATATAAGAATCCAGGTCTTTTTGACTCCGGATAAGGTAAACCCCCTTTCCCATGGCCGATCCCCTTGGAATCTTGGCGATAAAAGGAAATTTAAAACGATCGCAAATAGAGTTTTTCTGGCGGGTTCCGTAAAACACCCGGGTTTTAGGATGAGGAATCTCCAGAAGATTAAACAGAGCGGTCTGTTTGATCTTATCCTGAACGCATTTATAATTATGGTAACTGGGAAACGTTTTTTTTCCCATGGCATCCAACAGTTCGGCATAAAATGTGGTGGGATAGTATATTTTTTCGGCATTTCGAATAAGATCCGCCTCCGCAGCTCTGTAATCGGAAAAATTAGGTCGAACCCCCAAGGTTACAACATTTTTACAGTTTTTAAGCCGTGCTTCAAGGGCAACAACTTTTTTACCGGTTATCATAACGGTCAAACAGCCTCATGATGATATCGTGACTCCGTTCGGTATGACTCCCCGGCCAGAATATTCGCCGGCATCGGCCACAGATCTGAAAAATATCGCGGGTTTGCCAGACAAAGTCCGGCACATTTCCTCGTACAGAACCCTTGTCCACGGGCTGGATTCGGGTGTTGCACCGGATACATCGTGAAAACGGATGCGTATCCGTATAACTAATGCCCAGGGTGTCAATCACCTGTCTGAGCTGCTCAAAGGGATTATCGGACGTGATAAAGATACACTCTTGCAGCAATTTGCCGTTCCGCACACGCTCGGTGCGGGTGAGCAGAATACGGTTTTTTCTCCCCGAATCCATGTTTTTTTTCGGTGAAACCACGGGGTCACAGGATGTATCAAAGCCAAGAATCCGCAGCCATTTTGACAGCTTGCCCAGCGTCGGCTCCGCAGCAAAGCATATGTCACTCTTGCGGTTCATCAGTCACTGGCACCCGTACTCCAGGATGATTAAAATTGCCCATAATATGGCTTTAAAAAATATCCCATATTTATTCCTTCCCGTATACCTGGTTTCAGGTTTCAGGTGCTAGCGCCTTTGTTCATCATTCCTGACACCTGACACCTGAATCCCCTCTTTTTTACTCCGGCGGCGTCAACACAAACAATGAGGAAGAAACCGAAACACCGGCCCAGTATCTGTCCACATCAAGCTGAAAACCGGAACCGTCATCGGTGGTAAGCACCAGACGGGAAGGGACCCGGTATCCCTCTATATCCTGCATTGTTTTGAATTCCGCACGATATTTCAGATCGCCGGTTAAATAAAAAAATTCCACCTTACGCACCTGTTTTCTGCCCGCATCAAGGTATATCTTCTGACAGGTGTTCCCCCATCCTTTTTTTAGAACCAGGATATATCCATGCTCATGGGTACAAGGCTCCTCCCGATTCGATGCCGCAGTGCGGCAACTTGACGGACTACCGGACACGGGACCGAAAGGACCATCTTTTAAAACAACTGCAGAATCATAATGATCGACAGAAACGCGCCCGGCCAGAAGATTCACAATATCGTCGGAGGTTACGGGTATTGAGAAAAATCTTTTCATTGTGGAATCTTTAGAGTGCTGTTTATAAAATTTACCCTGTGTGTGATTCACAAGATAGATCCACTGGCCGTCAGATGCGACGCTTACCACAGGCTGTCCTGCAAGGCTTCGGAATGCAATACGGAATCTGTCAGGTAATGATCCTGCCCAAACAACCCGGATGGTCGGATCTTTTTTTTCATTTTCCCAAAATGTTATCCTGCCCATACCTTTGAAGGTTTTGAGATGCAGATTTTGTTTTTGCAGATAAGAAACAATCTCCCCGACTTCGGATTCAGATAAAGTCGTCAGATCACCGGGACCTCCGGGAACCACCGGAGCAATGGTGCTGCAGGCCGAGAAAAAGAACACACCGATAAAAAGAGATATCGCAAGGCGCCGGCTGTATGCTGAGTATTTCATTTTCCGGACAGTTCCCGTATCTTTTTCTCAAGGCCCTCTCTGTCTTTTTCTTTTTTCAGCAACGAACGTTTGTAGAATTCAATCGCTTTTTTCTTATCACTTATCTTCAGGTACGTATCTCCCAAATGCTCCAGGATAATCGGGTCGTCAGGCACCAGACTTACAGCCTTTTCCAGATATTTCAAAGCCTTGGTTAAAAGTCCTTTCTTAAAGTATACCCACCCCAGGCTGTCTGTAATATACCCGTCATCTGGCTTTTGTTTTAACGCGGCCTTGATAAGACGTTCGGCCTCATCCAGATTCTCCCCAAGCTCTGCATAGGTATATCCAAGATAATTCAGTGCATTGGCATCCTTTTCGTCAAGACGTATCACCGTCTTCATTTCTTCTATGGAAGCTTTTTTCTTTCCCCACTTATCATAAACAACACCCAGTCGAAAACGGAGTTTGGTATTTTCAGAATCACTTTTGATCCCCTGCTTAAGAACGGTTTCAGCCTTTTCGAATTCCCCGGTATCTTCATAAAATGATCCCAGATAGAGTAACATGTCAGGATCATCCGGCATTTTTTTAATAACGTCTTTTAAAAAATGTATTGCTTCCTCAATTTTTTTCTGTTCCTGGTATAGAAATGCAATATGAACCACGGCTTCCTTATAAAAGCTGGAATCCGCCCCCACCTTCTTAAGATGCATAATGGCTTTGTCTTTATCTTTCTTTTCGTCAAAGACGATTCCCGTGAGGTAATGAAGCTCCGAACTGTCCGGCGCACCCTTTAACATACCCTCCAGGATGATGGCCGCGGCATCATATTCCTTTGCATTCAAATAGATCCCGACCACCTTTCGTATGACCTCCTGTTGCGCAATGCTTCTTTCACCCAGGTCCTTAAAAATTTTTCCTGCAGCCTGTATCATTCCCCTTTCATGATAATAAGATCCGAGTTCCATGGCCGCTCTTATATTTAGAGAATTCTTTTTCAGAAGCTCCCGGTATAACTGAATAACTTTCTTTTCTTCGCCCATCGTTTTATACAGGCTGATCAACTCATAACGCGGTTCCTCGAGGTCGGAATTTATTTCTAAAGTTTTTTTAAATTCTTTTATGGCTCCGCGAGCGTTGTTTTGTTCTTTGAATATTTTTCCTATAAAAAAATGCCCCACATATGATTCGGGAAAGTTTTGAATTTGCTGATTATAGATCTTTAATGCCCGGTTAAGTTTCCCTTCCTGCATATACAGACCGCCTAAAAGCAAGTATATATTTTCCTGTTTCGGGTCCATGGAAATAATTTTTTCATACACTGCCTGGGCGTCATCGATCTGGTTAAGCCCCTGCTTAAGTCGTCCATACATCATAAGAGCGTCAAGGTTTTCAGGTTCCTTTTCTATAATTATTTCAACGATATTTAAAGCCCTCTGGTTCTCTTTCATAAGAATGTAAAGGGTGGCCAGCTCCAGCCGCAGATAAATAGATTCAGGATCTGTTTCAATGGCTTTATTCAGATATTGAATCGCTTTATCGTAGTTTCCTGTTTTCCGCTGTAACTGTGCCTCTGTAAAGTAGTAATAGGGGCTCTCCGGTGCAAGCGAGTCTTCCGCCGTATCGTCCAGATTTTTATTTAATGGACCAGGCGCCTTCTTATAAGGAAAACAACCGAAAAAAAATAGAATGACCATACCCGCAAGGGTCAGTTTGATAACGCCGGTTTTCATTTTAAAATATCCTGTTTTAATCAGATATGTTAATCCTGTCATAAAAATCAAAATCGGTAATTTCGCGTTTAAAAAACTCTCTTAACCTCTTGATAATATTCTTTTCAACCTGACGGACACGTTCTCTTGATATGTCGTAGCGGTCACCAATCTCCTGCAGCGTCGCAGGAGAGTCTGAAAAAATACGCTGTTCAAAAATTTCAAGCTCTCTCGAAGTCATTGT
Organism: uncultured Desulfobacteraceae bacterium; assembly: GCA_964410925.1. Lineage (GTDB taxonomy): Bacteria > Desulfobacterota > Desulfobacteria > Desulfobacterales > UBA11574 > S5133MH16. The sequence continues at coordinate 1,527 of CAYPIW010000098.1, read as the reverse complement.
TTTTTTAAACTCGTCAATCTTATTATGTAAAAGACTTTCGATTTCCTTTTTCGCCATCCGATCTTCCGTAGATTCGACTTCCGTGTTCAACAATTCCACTCTTTCCGTATCTGAATCATCCTTTATAGGAGCATCCAAAGAAACATCCCATCCATCAAGCCTCTGGTCCATATCCACGATTTCACGTTCGGATACCCCCAGTTTTTGGGACAGAAGTTTCGGTTTGGGATCAAAACCCTGATCCATCAGTTTCTGCTTCTCTTTTTTGAGCTTGAAGAAAAGTTTTCGTTGCCCCTGGGTGGTCCCTATTTTCACAAGGCGCCAATTGTCCATGATAAACTTTAAGATGTAAGCCTTTATCCAGAACGAAGCATAATATGAAAACTTGACATTCTTGTATGGATCAAATTTTTTTACCGCCTGCATGAGTCCGATATTACCTTCCTGAATCAGATCTAAAAGATTCTGCATCCATGCTCGCTGAAATTCAAGAGCGATTTTTACCACAAGCCTGAGATTGGCGGTCACCAGAATATATGCGGCCTCGCTGTCACCGTCTTCCATGACTCTTTTCCCAAGCTCTATTTCCTGTTCTCTGGTGAGAAGCTTGTGCTCGCTTATTTCTGAAAGGTAGCGCTGAAGCGGGTCAAACTTTACAATGGCGGTACCATCGGAATGATATTCCGGTTTTCCACCATCGTCCTTATCGCTCACAGTGCTGTTTTGCTCCTGATTTATTCTGAAAGATTTCTGCTTTTTCTTAAACTTATTCATAAGAGTATTTGACAGTTTCGTAAAAAGTCCGATTTGGACGGTTTCGTAAAAAGTTCAAATTCAAGACGTGAAAATTTTGCAATCATAAAGAGTGCTTATCGTACGTTGAATGATTGCGGAATGCAGCACAACACAGAAGTTGGACTTTTTACGAAACCGTCAATATTTAATGGACTTACATACGACGATATGATATTTATAATTTCATTTGATCTTTGCGCCTGTAGCTCAGCTGGATAGAGCAACGGACTTCTAATCCGTAGGCCGCAGGTTCGAATCCTGCCAGGCGTACCAACACTTTCAAGGGGTTACAGCATTTCAGCCATATCCCTCTTTTATGAGTATAAACCATTTATAATAATAGGTCAAACAGTAAGCTCAATCTCTGCAGGCCAGACCGGCAACCGGTTTAAATTTCTGTGCCGGTTGATTGTACCCGAATTGATTGTAAAAATTTTATACCGTCTTTTATTATCAATACACCCTCCCATTAAACGTCAGGTTTTTGTTCGACCACGTCATTAATTTGACGGTTAATTTGTCTTTTTAATTTCTCCGTGCCCGCTAATTTCGCCTCCAATTATCTGATTCCGTTTAAGTATCGACCAGGTCCTGCCGTTACAGGGTATTGGAGGACTTCTCCTCAGAAACCATCTGGGGTGATTAAAATTGCCCATAGTATGGCTTTAAAAAATATCCCATATTTATTCCTTCCCGTATACCTGGTGTCAGGTTTCAGGTGTCAGGTTTCAG
>CAYPIW010000097.1:0-14760 GCA_964410925.1 uncultured Desulfobacteraceae bacterium | reverse complement strand
CCTGGCCCAGACCGATCACCAACACTATATATATAAATGCAGGTTTTCAATGAGTTATAGCCGATATCAACATATATGTACAAGTCGCACCAGGGCGGGCTTTAGCTCATTTCAAACTTTAGCTCACTTCAAACTTCATCATGAATACGTAACCGTATTTACGAATACATGTACTAAGCTTTTAAAATATACTATAAAATTGAAAGAGTTTCAAGGGCCTTATGTATTGGAATTTCATTTGAAAAGTACAAAGAAAGACTTTTAAATATTGACGGGCAGGGTAACTGTTCAACAAAGAACCATGTTGAAATCTATCTGGAAATAAGGTAACAAACTTAAAAAGGATAATTCTTAACGCCCTTATTTGCCTGATCAGAAGGAAGGCAGAAAATGATACCGGCAAAGTTAACATCCCGGAAATTCTATAACCTTACGAAATTAAATGTTATTTAATGGCAATCTGTTTATGCAGTCAGAATGGAATGTTGGAATGTTGGAATATTGCAATACAGGGAATAAGAGCGGGAATAACGCAGTTTAATCGTAAAAAATTCCTTCAAACCCATGATTCCATTACCCCATCATTCCACTATTCCAATTGGGGCGGAGCCCCTATGTTTGATTCTTTCCATCTTTTTCGTGTACCGCCTGAAAAACAAAGTGATGAAATGCTTAACAGCTTTGTCGAGGATGAAACTGAAGATAAGGTATCGGACCAAGAGGAATATATTTTTTGTCGCCAATGCCGTAACAGGATAACGAGTCCGGCCGAGCGCATAGAAATCCAGGGATCTCACCGTCACACGTTTGCCAACCCCCACGGAATTGTTTTTGAAATAGGATGTTTTGCAACCGTTAAAGGATGTGGCCATGCGGGTCCGACATCGACGGAATTTAGCTGGTTTTCGGGCTTCAGCTGGAGAATTGCCGTTTGCATCAAGTGCCTGACTCATCTGGGATGGCTTTTTGCATCGCCGGACCAGGGCCATTTCCACGGGCTGATCCTGGATCATCTTATAACCCAATAATTCCGCCTCGAATCTGTAACTTTTCAATAAGTTCTGGTATATTAAATGATTATATTGACCCGCGTTTCTTATAAAAAATGCCGAGATCTTAAAGAAATCCCGGCATTTTTTTACAGCTTGTATTACTCATTTTAAAACTCCGTTGATGGCGTTGACGGCGTCGTAGACACTTAAGTTTTCGGTATTGATGATAAGGTCATAGTTAAAGATATCTGTGATATCGGCATTAAAGTATTTTTTTATAAATCCTTTACGATCCAATTCTGTTTTTGTGATCCTTTGTTTTGCTTCTTCAGCAGTAATGCCGAGTGCTTTAGATACATTTCGGATTCTTTGCTCCATCGGCGCTATCACTCGAATGCTGAATCTTTTGTGAGGGGGCAGAACAAAATTGGACCCCCTGCCTATAATAACCGCCTGACCGTGTTTGCCGATGGTTCCGATAATTTTCATTAAATGCTGGAGATACTGATCCGGCCATAGATGTCGCTTATCTACAAGTGAGGATATCCATTCCTCGAGTACTGAAACACTTTTTTCATCCAACGTTTCGACGAATTGAACACTTACACGGGCACTTTTAGCCATGTTATGGAGCACTTCCTGGTGGAACAATCCATATCCCAGTTTTTCGGCGAGACGCTCGGCCAAGATGTCTCCTCCACTACCGTGCTCCCTGGAAAAGGTTACGACAGAAATACGTTCTTCCTCTTTTTTCTCTTCCGTACGCATAATCTGCCATCTTCGCACCTGCTCTTCGATAATCTGCTCGATAGAACGTGTTTTAGTTTTCATGTTACCTCCTTTCATGGTTGGTTTATGGATGGGCAACAATTCATGTGAAAACACACAGGGTTCGATCTGCAGGAGTCAAATGTCTCAGAGATTCTGCAACTTCTTGAAATTAAAGTTTTTTAGACGAGCCTTACGTCAAAAAGGCTGCGATGGAGCCGGAAACAGGGACAGAAGAATTTTCAGAGGTAAATGAAACTCAATCGAGTTAAAATCCCAAAAGTCGTCGGAAAAGTAACAAATCACTTTGGCACGATCATTTTCAACATTTACTCCAAAGAGTTTTTAACAATTTCATTTATTTTATGATATGGTCACAAGTGTGTCAAGGAAAGAAAATTATGCTAAAATCAAAATTGCTGAAGGGTTTGGCCCATTTTTGACATTCGAACTGCTTTTCTATATACTGATTTAACGAAAGTTTTTACTCATTTTTTAATTTTCGAATTAACCCGAACAGGTTTCTATATTCCTTCTGAATCAAGGAGAAATTACGATGAAATCTCCCGTAATCAAGACAACCCTTCCCGGACCTGAGGCGCGCAAACTCATAGAGCAGGATAGTACTTGCGTTTCTCCCTCATACACACGCTATTATCCGCTTGTTGTGGAAAAAGGTCGGGGACTATGGGTCCACGACGTTGACGGCAATATATTTCTCGATTTTACGGCCGGTATTGCTGTCTGTGCCACCGGGCATTGTCATCCCCGGGTGGTTCAAGCCATCAAAGAGCAGGCCGATTTATTGCTGCATATGTCGGGGACCGATTTTTATTATAAATCTCAAATTATTCTGGCGGAAAAGCTGGCTTCTCTGGCACCGGGGAAAGGCAATAATAAGGTTTATTTCGGCAATTCGGGTGCAGAAGCGGTCGAGGCTGCTTTCAAACTGGCCCGCTGGCATACCCAGCGCGAATTGAATCTGGCCTTTTATGGGGCTTTTCATGGACGTACAATGGGTGCACTGTCCCTGACGGCAAGCAAAGCTATTCAGAAAAAACATTATAATCCGATGGTACCGGGAATCACTCATATCCCCTATGCTTATTGCTACCGGTGCCCGTATAACCTTTCTTATCCCCAATGTGAATTGGGATGTGTCCAATGGGTTGAGGACACCCTTTTCCGAACAACCATACCACCGGAAGAGGTAGCTGCCATTATCGTTGAGCCGATTCAGGGAGAAGGGGGCTATATCGTTCCGCCGCCGGAATTCCATAGGAAACTAAATACTATAGCGAAAAAGTACGGTATCCTTTATGTGGTCGATGAAGTCCAGTCGGGAATGGGACGTACCGGCAAAATGTTTGCCATGGAGCATTTCGGAGTTGATCCGGATATCATCGCCCTGGCCAAAGGAATCGCTTCCGGCATGCCTCTTGGGGCATTGATCGCACGAGCAGAGATTATGGACTGGGAAGCCGGTTCCCATGCATCCACTTTCGGCGGCAATCCGGTTTCCTGCCAGGCTGCGTTGGCCACCATAGAGCTGCTTGAGCAAGGACTTATGGACAATGCAGCGATTCAGGGCATGTCTCTGATGCAAGGACTCCGGGATCTGCAGCAATTATATGAATGCATGGGTGATGTTCGAGGCAAGGGGCTGATGGTGGGTGTGGAATTTGTCAAGGACCGGGAGAACAAAGAACCGGCCAGAGAGTGGCGAAACCAGATCATTAAAAAAGGCTTTCAAAATGGATTATTGCTGTTAGGGTGTGGTGAAAACAGCATCCGTTTTTGTCCGGCCCTTACGGTATCCGCATCGGAAATCGACCAGTGCCTCTCCATATTTCACGATGTTGTCCGGGAAGCAGCAGGCTAAAATCTTGTTCGGAAAATATTCTACCCCGCACGTAACGTATCAAGTTTATTTTTACATTGAAAAGCTGATCCTCTGTCCAGGTTAGAGCTATATGGCTCTGAATTGGAGTTTTGTGTCTAAAATCATAAATTCCAAGCACCAAATTACAAATAAATCTCAAATTCCAATATTCAACACGCGGCGCAAGCGCCTGCGCTGCGCGTGACCAAAACCTTTCAGGACGAAATATTGTTTGGATTTTCGAATTTCGGTCATTGGAAATTGCCTGCCCTGTTAAATAAATCGTAGATTGAATGCAAAGCATTATTTAACAGGGTCAAATATTTTTTGTTTGAGATTTGAAATTTCAATAAGTCAATGAACTTCCAACAAAGCAAATCCCCTCTGGGGATAACCAAAGCCTGGTTCTTGGGCCAGGATTTTTACTTGTCTTATGCAAAAAAACTCTGCATGATCTTTATAAATCTTTGGCCTCGCCATGTAGCGGACGGTCTTGTTGATTCAGATACGAGGATGTCCTGATCCAGGAAAGGTAAAAAGTCAGAAATCCTTGGGATAATTACTCTGACTACCGGAAAATTCAATACCGGATGGGTGTGGTCGAGCAGGATACAATCCGTATTGAAATGGTTACATATTTTTTTAAGTTCCTGAATTTCGCTGAAAACATCCTTGATTTCGATGTTCCGGTAGGCGCCCAGTTCTCCTTTCTCGAGAAATGAGATATCTTTTGGAGAAATAGAACATTTCATTAACAGGTAAAAATTATTAACCCGTGATCGATGCACAAGCGGTTTATCCAGCTGCGGACGAGGCGCCAGCAGCGTTTCACGGCCTTGCATGCTCTCCGTAAAACACCGTGTCAGACCTTCGTCCATATTAAAAGATACCCCCGGTATCAGTATTTTATGTTCCAACCGATTCGGAGACAAATTATGGTTGATGAACAGGACACCGATGCAGGGCAACACCCCCCCCAGAGAAAGATCCTTTATTATTACACGAACATTCTTTCCGTGATAGAATTTAATCATATCTTTTATCACGGCACTGTTCACAGAATCCGGGTCAATTGATGGGACTGTTTTTTCAGGTTTGATGATTTGTATTTGGGCATGACGTTCAAATATTTCACATGAGGCTTGAATCATTGCCTCTTCCATGGTGTTTCCTGCTGCCATCCCGTTAGACGCATGAATATAGGTAACAAAATTGATCGGAACTTTCACCGTTTCTTCACGAGTTATTGAAAAACCGTCAACCCAATTTCGGGCCATTCTGCTGTTTTTGATATGCTCAATATCCATATCTGTCAGATGATGTTCGTTTGCCAGCAGGTCTTCTATTCTCAGAGTACTGTCTTGCAATTCATCCTGATGGGCATGGACATATCCATCCATCCACTCATAATTAAGGAACCTGGTGGTTTCCTCATTGTAAAGGGCCGGAATGTTAAACCTCACGCGTTCTTCAAAAACCGGATAGAAAAGCCCTGCGCTGAAGCGTTCCGCAAGTTCTGCGTATGCGCTGGCCTCTGCAAGCTCCGGGGTAATGCCTTTTCCGTTACATACGATCCGAATTGAATCAATCCATATCTGTCCCCAATAAATGTGGTCCGAAACTTGAAAGGGCGAGTATTCAACGTTAAGCTGCAATTTCCGAAACCCGTTTTTAATTCTACGGATCGTGTTGGACGGAAGATCACATTTGCCGTACTCATTTCTGACATAATTTTGAAATTTCATTTTTTATTTGGCCTGTTGTCTGTATGCGGATATTGACAAAGTCATCTCGATACCGAATTATAATTATCGTAAATTTTATGTTCTCTTAAAAACAGGAATCTTTGAACCCCGAACGGCTATAGTTGTTCTAATGCGGGTCCTTGTAGAACGTCAGGTCCCAATTCCATGATTCCGAGTCGTGACGAAGAATGTAAACAGCATTGTCGTCTCCTAATACCTTAAAATAGCGGTGGTTCGGAGACAACCATCGATCTTGAATCTCTTTGATCTCGATTTTTCTATTACCCAGACGGATTTGCCGGGGCGTTTCTTCACCCCGGTATCCGGAATAACATGCCACTTGTATTTGCATCAATTGCTCCTGATGATCATCGGCTTCTGAACCCGGACAGAACTTAGTTCGCTTCGCTCACAATTATCCTCCGGCCCCACTTCCAGCCCGCAGGGCTTACAGGCCGGCTTCCGGCTCGTAGAGCCTGCAGCTCGGAGAGAAGGTAGGGCCTGCGCCCCGGAGGGAATGGTGCAAGATTGGAATGGTGGCCTCCGGCTCGGAGAGAATAATGGGCTTTGGGACTTTCCGCTCCAATGTTTACTCCAATCCATTCAATAAATGTGTAACCGACACAACTTTTTATAGACTTCAAGATCCTCCACGTCCATATAATTACTATTGGTTACCTCGTTTCCTCCTTAACCCTGACACCTGAAACCTGACACCTGGCACCTAAAAAAAGGGCTTCGGAGCCACGGTTGTCAATAGACAAGGAGCAGCGTTGACCAATGGCCTTGATTTACACCTACCGGTTATCCGGATTCTGATAACAGATAGCGGCCGTATTATCAAGCAGGCATTTCTTTGTGAATAAAAATGTGTTATCTTAACGATAACTGCTATGGAAACTCTTTATAAACAAAATATAACCCATACCCTCAAAATATTAAGAAGGTGCATTCCCGATGTCCAAGACAGGCTCGAACTCGGTCGAAGCAAGGATATTGCCGCCTGGAGCAAAATTGTTGATGGCAAACTGCTTACCCGACTTTCTCCTGATTTTCCCATTATAGCGACCATCTGCGGCGGCGGTTCTTCAGGGAAATCCAGCCTCTTTAACTCCTTGGTCGGAGAACGCATTTCGCCGGTGGGCGGCAGTGCAGGGCTTAACCGCCGGGTACTTGCTTGCGTGCACCCGAAAATTTTCAATCGGCCAAACCTCCTTTCCGCCCTGTTCGAGCCGTTCGGATGTTTGCCCGATCCCCTGAAAGACACACAGGATCTCACCGTTTCCGGCCACCCCCTTTATGTTCTGAGCGACGCCGTTCCTCAAAATCTGGTGTTGATGGATACACCGGATTTTGATACCGGAGCCAAAGGGACTTACATTAACCGGGATATTACGTTAAAAGCTCTGGAATCATCGGATATCCTGATATATGTTTTCACAAATTCCAACTATAACAACCGTGAAAATACAGATTTTATTTCGGAAATGCTTACGGGCATCGGAATGAGAAAATGCTTTTTGGTTTATCGCGTTTATCCCAGCTTTGAAACAGAAGAGGTCCGGGAACACGCCATGACCGTTGCCCGAAACTTGTATGGTAATGATGCAGACCGGTACGTACTGGGAATCTATCGTTCGGATGAGGATAACGCCGTGGCTGCGGGCAAACGATTCATGACGTTGCATCCGGTGCGGAAAACAGATCCTTCGTTTATGACTGCCCTTAAGTCCATGGATTCCCGGGAATTAAGAGTCAAACTTCTTTCTTCTATATTAAAGGATGTGCTGATTTTGGCCGGAGATTTTCTGGAACATGCGAGAATTTCCCGTGATGAGCTGCGCCTTTATCTTGATGCCCTGCAGACCGTCCAGAGTCATTGCGTGCATGAAGCCTTGAATCATTTTCCCATGGACCGGGTGGTGAAACGTTTTGTTGAGATCTGGATGATGACAGATCCTTCTTATGTCAAAGCCATGCGCAAAACAGGCAGAGTTATTGAGCTTCCCTTTAAAGTGGTATTAGATACCCCGAAAAAGATAAAACATATGCTTTCCGGGACTAAAAAAACAGAGATTCAACGAAAGGTAACCGACGCAATCGAAGAGGACCTTGTAACCGCCCTGAACCGTATGCATTACAAAACGGTGAATCCCGAAATTTCGGTTTCCGCCAACCTGAAAGATCCGGTGACCCGGCAAATGCGCGAGGCCGTCGAACGGATCAGAGCAGACAGGAATCTGAAAAACGATCAAAATCCCCACATCGAGACCACGGAGAACCAAGTGTCTTTAACATTCTTTGTTTCGGCCCATCCGGTTGTTTTTCAGGAGCAGGAAAAATTGAGGAATAGAGACTGGAAATCGGTGCTGGAGTCTGTTCTGTCACGCCGGGATGTGATTATGGATTTGTCACAAGGAATTGAGCAGGAGCTTAAAGATCTGGCAAAAAACTTCCGAAAAAAAATGGGAATGTGGTTCAAGATTCGGCAGACATTTTCCGCCTTTTTGAACGTGGTTCCGGCCACCGTGGCGGTAACGTATATCCTTTCAACCGGCGATCCCGTGGGCGCCGTGGGAATCAAGGTCAAGCTCACCGGACTGTTCGGACTGCATGACCTGTATGCCCTTGTTGCAATTCCTGCCACTACCGGTCTCAAAAGGGCTGATCAGAAACAGCTCGATGACATGCTCGGTCCCATTGTCCGGGCATGGTTAAACAACAAACTTAAAGAGGTAAAAGATCTTTTCGAACGGGAGATTACCGGGGCGATAATTCGGGCGGCAAAAAATGCCGGGGATGAGGCGGATACCCTGATAAACCAGATACAAGCCAATATTGAAGCGTGTAGGAAGGCAATGATATCATGACGATTTCAAAACGGCAGACCGGATCAATAAGAGCACTCGGCAGGATTGAAGGGTATAAAAATGATGTGAGGATGCTCGGAGGTATAATGGATCAGGCACCCATGTGGCAGCCCGGTGGGGCACTAAAAAAACAGTGCGACCAGGTGCTTCGCATGATCACGGATCTCGAGGAACGTTTTGAACGCAAGCTCGTGGTTACCCTGATCGGCCCGTGCGGTTCCGGCAAATCCACGCTCCTGAATGCTCTGGCAGAAGTGGACGGCTTGTCCGAGGCAGGAAATCTGCGTCCCACTACCCGGAATATCGTTGTTTTTTGCAGGGAAAAAAGCGATGCTGGCAATTTGAGTCAAGTGCTGGGAACAGAGAATGTTGAGACGCGGTCAAGTCATATGGCGGCATCCCTGAATCACGTAATACTGATCGACACACCGGATACGGACAGCAACGAATATGAAAAGCAGATTCCCATGCTGCATAAGGCCATAGCGCTATCAGACATGCTCATCTGTGTTTTTGATTCGGAAAATCCTAAAAGAAGAGACCATGTGGATTTTCTGGCATCTTATGTGCGCTTTTTCGGCGGGGATTCTCTTGTGGTTGTCATTAACAAGTGTGACCGTCGGGACGAAAACGAGCTTAAAGAAAAGATCCTGCCGGAATTTTTAGAATTTATTAAAAATGCCTGGGAAAGACAGGTTCAAACGGCGCTGTGTATTTCCGCACGTCGACACTTACGCAATCCGGGGTGGGACCCGACAGCAGATCCTCTGCATGATTTTGATCAGTTTGAAGCGCTCCGTCAGATGATTTTCGGCACTTTCAATCGCCCGGGTTTCGTGGTCGACAGGCGGCTGGAAAATGCCGAAAGCCTGAGGAATTACATTTTTGAAGAAACACGGGATGAAGTTGGAAAAGATCTGGAAAAACTGGAGACTGCCAAAGTAAATATCCGTGAGGCGGAAGCAACGGCGATAAAAGATGCTCTTTTTGCTTTTAAAAATAACAACTCCAGACAGCGGTTCGGTGTTAATGTCCTGCTGTATCAAGGACTGGCCAACCGCTGGCTGGGGCCAGTAGGATGGCTCATCGCCATATGGGCGCGCATTTTGATTTTTGGCACCGGTATTGCGGCAATATTCAGATTCGGCAACCCTTTTCGCCAGTTGGCGGGTATGGTTTCTTCGTTTCGCCATTTTAAAGAATCACGGGCGTCAGTGGCTGAAACCGGTAAAAGCCATCGAGTGGATGCTGCCATAGGGAAGTACCGTCTTTCCATTTCCAAACAATGGCCGGATATTGCTGAATCTCTTGTTAATGCCCGGTTTGACAAATCCGTGCGAAGGATTAAAGAGGTTCTTCCGGATGGTGATATCCTGGACCGGAATCTTAATACGCTCTGGAGAGATTCACTGGATACTGAAATAGAGAAGTCTTCAAAAATCATGAGCGGATTTTTGCTGCAAATTGTTTTCAATCTGCCAACGATCGGTATTCTGGGCCATGCGGGCTGGATAACCGCACGAAACTACTTTACCGGCACCTATCTTTCCTCGGACTTCTTTGTGCATGCGTTTTTAACCATCGGCATCACCCTGTTTTTAAGTTTTTTTCTGTTCCAGGGATGTGTCAGGTTCGCTGCAGGTTCTGAGAAAATAACCCGCAACGCATTTGAAAAAGTGAAAAATCAGATCGAACAGTTCCAACCCATATCCATGAATCCTGTAAGCGAACAAATAGATACCGTGTTGAATCTGACTTTTTCAAATCCACCGGATGGTAAGCCATAAAGGGTCTGAGCGAATTTTTACGCAACTCGAACCAGCTTTTGAAGAATCCGGTCTAATGGATCATATGGAAAAAAAATATCTTAACCCCACGGCAATCATTGACAGTGATCATAAGACCATCATCGAATATGCAAATGATTCGGTCAGTCCCGCCGGTGAAGACCCCGTTGAAAAGGCCGTAAAGCTTTATTATGCGGTTCGGGATGATATCTGGTATGATCCGTATTATCCGTTCTATCTTCCTGAACATTATCGTGCAAGCAATATACTGAAAAGCGGACGGGGATTTTGCATCAGCAAAGTTTCGCTTCTATGCGCTCTTGGAAGAGCGTGCAGTATCCCGTCCCGGGTTGGGTTCGCAACGGTCCGCAATCATTTGGCCACTCCCAGGCTGATTGAATTTTTAGGTTCGGATCTGTTTGTTTATCATGGGTTTACGGAGTTTTATCTGGCCGGAAAATGGGTTAAAGCCACCCCTGCGTTTAATGTGGAACTGTGTAACAAACATAACGTGATCCCGCTTGAATTTAACGGGTGTGAAGATTCTATTTTTCAGGCCTATAATATGGAGAAAAAGGCATTCATGGAGTATCTGGAGTTTCATGGGATCTATGCGGATATCCCGGTGGATGTCATTCTTGCGGCCTGGGAAAAAGCCTATGGGAAGGAGCGTGTCAGAAAATGGATTGACGATTTGGAGAAATCGAGTCATTAACCATCAGATTAAATTGCTGTTTATTCTTAAACCCGGAGGTGGTTATGAATGATCTGAATTTGAACCAAATGATCATGGAGAGGTTTAAACCGTTTCAGGATGAAATATTAAGCGGCTATAAAGATAATATTCATTCCATAACCCTGACAGGAAGTGCCCTGACAGACGATTTTGTGCCCGGCAAATCAGATATCAATTCGGTGTTTGTTCTCAGGGAAATGGATTTGAAGTTTCTTGAACTTCTGGCGACTCTGGGGAAAAAATACCAAAAAAAAAGAATCGCTGCTCCCCTGATCATGACTCCTGAATATATTATGACTTCTCTTGATGTTTTTCCCATTGAGTTTCTGAATATAAAACTTCTTCATAACACCATAGTTGGAAAAAATTTCTTTCAGGATTTGAAAATAAATCGAGCGGATCTCAGGCTGCAGTGCGAAAGAGAACTGAAAGTCAGATTGATCGGTCTCAGGCAGGGCTATATCTCTTGTTTGGGTAACAGTAACCTGCTCATGGATATGTTTATCAATTCTTTTTCGGGATATATTCCGCTTTTTAAGGGGATTATTCTTCTTTTAGGAAAGGAGCCACCGGTAACAAGCCGCGATACAATTGATGTGCTTGAGAAAATTTCCGGCGTAAACACAAGCGGGTTTAACGCGGTTTTAAAACAGAAAAAACAGAAGACAAAACTGATGATGGGTCAACTTAATACCATATTCCAAGATTATTATGCAGCGATCGAGAGACTTGGAGATATTACGGATGGCATCAAAGATTAAACGAGCGGTTTTTCTTGCAGCCCTGTTTGTATGCCTTGTGGCGGTATGCGTTTCCCATTCCGCCGACATTCCGGAAAGACCTCTTAAATATGTCGTTGATCTGGCCGAAATTGTGGATAATACCACAGAGAACAGATTGAACGGTTATCTTCAGGAGCTTGAGCAAAAGACAACGGCCCAGCTGGTTGTCCTGACCATAAAAAACCTCGAAGGCCAATCCATCGAAGATTTTTCCATAAAAATTGCTCATGAGAAATGGAAACTCGGTCAAAAGGGAAAAGACAATGGCGTGCTGTTCCTTGTATCCGTAGCAGACCGAAAATACAGGATCGAAGTGGGCTACGGGCTCGAAGGCGTGCTTCCGGACAGCATGGTCGGCAGTCTGGGACGCAATTTTCTGGTGCCTTTGTTCAGAAAAGGTGAATACTCAAACGGTATTTTTCTTGCAGCCGTGGCAATGGCTAATGAGATTGCCATGGATGCGGGAGTTAACATACAAGGCATGCCGACGGTAAATCGTCGCGTTCAGCCAATAATAAAGGATAAACCCGGCGGCCTTCTGCATACGATAATGACTGTCGGATTTCTTATTATCGTAGTGATTCTGATTATTAAAAATCCGAGACTATTTTTAATGCTTCTTTTGTTTTTATCCATGGGCGGAAGAAGGGGATCATGGGGAGGCGGCGGCGGATTTGGCGGTGGCGGATTCGGTGGTTTCGGCGGCGGCGGTGGTGGTGGATTCGGCGGTGGCGGCGCATCAGGAGGCTGGTAGGTAGTGTCCAAAATAAATTTCTGGATAGACACGGGTGTGAATCAAGGCTATTAGTAAACGTCGACCCTTTCCATTGACAAACCGTGGTTCCGAAGCCATTTTTTTCAGGTGTCAGGTGGGGTGGTGAAAATCGCCGTGTATACAGATGGAATTTTAATCCCATTTTTGTTCCATATCTTCAGGTGTCAGGTGTCAGGTGTCAGGAATGATGAACAGAGGTACTGACACCTGACACCTGAAATACGGGAAGAAATAAATATGGGATATTTTTTAAAGCCATATTACGGGCAATTTTAATCATCCCAGGTGTCAGGAGTCAGGTTTCAGCTGTCAGGGGGAACGAGGTGCCCCATAGCAATTATATGGACCTGAAGGATCTTGAAGTCTATAGAAAGTTGTGTCGGTTCCACATTTGTTGAATGGATTGGAGAAAACATTGGAGCGGAAAGTCCCAGAGAGAGAAAACCGTTACTCATCATTCATTGGAGGACCATTATGTCAAAAAAAATCAAAATCACACTCATCACGTTAGGAATCATTCTGGTTGTCGGTTTTATGTTTTTAGGAACAATAATATCCGGCTATAATAGAGTGATTAGCATGGATGAAAATGTTAAAGGAAAATGGGCCCAGGTGGAAAATCAGTTAAAGAGAAGATACGACCTTATCCCAAATCTTGTTCAAACTGTAAAAGGGTATGCAACGCATGAAAAAGAACTGTTCGAAAATATCGCGCAGGCAAGGACCCTGTATTTTCAGGCAAAGGATGTAAAAGGCAAAATTAATGCTTCAAATCAGCTTGAGGCCACACTCTCAAGACTCCTCCTGCTCCAGGAGAGATACCCGGTTTTGAAGGCCAATGAATCGTTTCTAAAACTTCAGGACAGCCTTGAGGGGACGGAGAACAGAATTGCAGTGGAACGAAAACGATATAATGAGTCGGTTCAAATACTGAACACCTATATCCGGACGTTCATGGGCAGATTTTATGCTATGATTGCAGGAGTCTCAAGTGCAGAATATTACAAAGTACCCGAGACGGAGCAGGCAGTCCCCACAGTAAAATTCTAAAACACATGCGAAGGAGGATAAAAATATGAATGAACAGGAACCACAATTAAAGACGCGACATAACTTTGGTGATTTTCTTTATTGGAACCTTATTGTTTCCGTACCGTTGGTTACCGCATGTATCGCCATTGCCAGAGAGTCAATTTTATGGTTAATTTGTTATATCATAACCTGTATCTTGCTTGTCATGGTTATCTACAAATTTTTCTGTACCCATTGCCCTCATTACATTCAAAGTTACAAAAACACCAGGTGCATGTTTTTTTGGGGAATTCCTAAATTTTTTAAGGAAAAAGCCGGCCCCTTAAGTCTGCTTGAAAAAACCGTGGCCCTGGTTGTACCTTTCGTTATCGTATTGCTTCCGCTTTATTATTTGTTGTTACAACCTGGGTTGCTGGTTATCTATTTTCTCTCCGTTATGGTTTTGTGCACAACGTTGAGAAGATATGAATGTACACGATGCATCTATTTCCAATGTCCAGTCAACTGTGCGCAAAAATAGTCCGGATATGTCCGTAAGTTTTGTTTTTTTCTGATGACCGCGTTATTGCGCCGACGGGACTTTCGTGCAGAGCACCTCAGCGAATGCAATCTTTGCACGAAAGTCCAGAATTGCGGATTATTCCCACCGATTACGGCCTGTTTTTTTTAAATCAATATAATGTACAGTTCCCCGCTCATTTATAAAAGAGGTGAGAATCCAACTGACCAAGCTGATCAATAGAGATCCAAAAACCGCCGGCCAAAATCCGTAAACTTTAAAACCGGTTATCACCCCGGAGGCCATCATCAGCATGATTGCATTGATCACAAAGGTAAAAAGTCCGAGACTCAATACATTTATGGGAAGCGTTAGAATAAATAATATGGGCCGAAAAAAAGCATTCAGTATTCCTAAAATCGCTGCAGCGAAAAATGCGGATAAAAAATTACGTACGTATATTCCATCAAGCAAATACGATGTTACCATGATTGCAACCGTCAGAATTAACCACCTCAGAAAAATTCCTCTCATTATTTTTCCCCGTAAACTCGATATGACAATATACTGAAAATGTACATGACTTGTATTTGTTTCTTTAACATTTCAATGAGTTCCAGTTTGTTCATGGCAACCTCCCGAATTAATCATCAATTAAATCAATATAATAAAGAATCAATTGAAATTTGTCAACGAGTTCTGCATAATTTATTGAGATGTTAGTTTGTTAAGTACAAGGAGCTAACAGGAAAAAATCTTTGACTTTCCAAGATATATATGAATAAATATTATTCTGATTATATCGAATTTTGGGGAGGCTATTACGAATCGTCTGTTTTTATCGTATCTAATTAGTCGCGACAGTAAAGTGAACTAAAGCCTGCCCTGGTGC
>CAYPIW010000096.1:0-47243 GCA_964410925.1 uncultured Desulfobacteraceae bacterium | reverse complement strand
GAAACGAGGTGGCCCAAAACCGTCATGCCGGACTTGATCCGGCATCCAGAACTACTTGAATTTACTGGATTCCGGCTTTCGCCGGAATGAAGTAAAACGTTATTTTCTGACTTTTTGCGAGTTCATCAATTATAGCTCTTAAGAAAATGTTTTTCACAAACACTATATATGGACGTTCAGGATCTTGAGGTCTATAAAAACTTGTGACTGAACATGTTTCCTGACACCTGACACCTGACACCTGACACCTGACACCTGAAACCTGAAACCTGACACCTAATAGGCGTGGCACAAGTTTCAGCCGGTTGGAAAGAGATATATGCCGTCGTGGAGCGTTCTTTCCGTATTGAAATTCAAATACGTTTATCGTGTTTGCAGATGAAAAAAGACTTGACATAAAAAAATTGATACTATAGGTGTTGGCATGAAAATTATATAAGGAAATTAAATGGTGCATAATAAATCAGGCAACTATTTTTATTATTATTGGTATTTTTTTAATACCGGTCTGCCTGGGGTGCGCTGACACAAGAACAACTTGCAAAGCGAAAAAAACCGTGGGTAGCCGGAAACCCCACGGTTTTTTTTATTTCAAAAGGCCGTGGAGAAGAAAGCTTCGCGGTCTTTTTTGTTTAAAAGGAGGAGTCCATCATGACGTATTTAGGCAAACGAATCCGGATAGAGCGGATACAGGACCGGGATACCGGAAAGACGGTCATTGTTCCAATGGATCACGGCATTTCCATGGGTCCCATAAACGGTCTTAAAAACATGAAAGATGCAATCCATAAAGTGGCCGAAGGGGGAGCAAATGCCATAGTGGAGCACAAGGGTCTGGTGGGTGAAGGTCACCGGGGGAAAGGCAAGGATATCGGGCTGATCGTCCATTTATCCGCCTCTACGAGCCTTTCACCCTACCCCAATGTTAAAACACTGGTCTGTACGGTTGAAGAAGCCATCAAACTTGGTGCGGATGCTGTATCCATACATGTGAACCTGGGGAACGGCCAGGAAAAAGAGATGCTTCATGATTTTGGTCGGGTGAGTAATGAAGCCCGCATATGGGGCATGCCGCTGCTTGCCATGATTTATCCCAGAGGCGAGAAAATCAAAAATGAATACGACGTAAACGCAGTTAAGCACGCCGCACGTGTAGGAAACGAGATGGGAGCAGATATTGTAAAAGTTTCATACACCGGCTCTGTGGAGACATTTAAGGAAGTCGTGTCGGGATGTTCGGTTCCCGTTGTCATTGCCGGTGGTCCTAAAATGGATTCGGACTATGAGATCCTTGAAATGGTAAAAGGTTCTATTGACGCAGGGGGGGCAGGGGTCTCCATAGGACGCAATGTGTTTCAGCATAAAAATCCTACGCATATGGTGCGGGCGATTTCAGCCATTGTTCATAAAGGTTGCAATGTGGAAGATGCGCTTAAAATTCTAAATGAGGTATAAATTATGCGAAAACTATGGGTAAAAGCAGATCCCTGGGATAAGAAAATAGTGACTACGGCTCTTGAAGAAGGGGCGGACGGTATTATGGTGCCCAAGGGGTTTTCCCAGAAAGTAAAAGAGCTGGGAAGGATTAAGACCATTTCTGAAGATGGTGACCTAAAGCTTGGAAAAGACGTGGTTTTCTTCAGCATAACCAGCGGCGAAGACGAAGAAAAAATCGTCAAGCTCAGTGAGAACAAGCGTGTTATTCTTGAATGCACCGACTGGACAATCATTCCCCTTGAGAACCTTATCGCAAAAGGCGCAAAGGTCATTGCACAGGTTCGCAATTTAAAAGAAGCCCAAACCGCTTTCGGCATTCTTGAAAAAGGCGTAGACCATGTTCTTTTCCACACGGACGATGTGATAGAGTTAAAAAAAGCACTGTCCTGGTTTCGTTCGCAAGGGGATAAAATATCTCTTCAAGCGGCCGAAATTGTGGAAGTCAGGTCGGTGGGGATGGGGGACAGGGTCTGTGTGGATACGTGCACATCAATGGACATAGGTCAGGGGATTCTGGTTGGAAACAGCAGCAGTGCGCTTTTTCTGATTCATGCCGAAAGCATTTCCAATCCTTATGTATCTCCCAGGCCTTTCCGGGTAAATGCGGGTCCCGTGCATTCATACACAAGAGTTCCGGATGGAAAAACAAAGTATCTTTCAGAGCTTTTATCCGGAGATTCGGTGATGATCGTAGATTTTAAAGGTAATACAATGACCGGTATTGTGGGGCGCTTAAAAATCGAAAAACGTCCGTTGATGTTAGTCAAGGCTGTTTTAAAGGGTAAAGAGATGACAAGCATTGTTCAAAACGCTGAAACCATCCGGCTGACAAACCCCGACGGCAAAGCGGTATCTGTTGTGAATCTCTTACCCGGTGACAAGGTTCTGGTGGCCGTGGAAGAGGGCGGAAGGCATTTCGGCATGAAGATAGAAGAATCTATTACTGAAAAATGATTGAGATAAAACCACAGAAAATAAATAATTGTGAGATTACCGTTCCGGGTTCAAAAAGCTACACTCACAGAATTCTTATTGCCGCAGCCCTGTCAGACGGTATTTGCACCATTCATAACGGACTCAAAAGCGAAGATACACTCTTCACCTTAGGCGCTTTACAGCAGATGGGTATACCGGTTGATGTAACGGACGACAGATTTATTGTGCATGGCGCAAAAGGAGCGTTCAAGCCCTGTATGGATTCGATCTATCTTGGAAATTCCGGAACTTCAATGCGTTTGTTAACAGCGGTAGCAGCTTTGGGAAAAGGGGGCTATACCCTTACGGGAACTCAGCGTATGGGAGAACGCCCCATCCGGGATCTGCTGGACGGTTTGGATCAGATCGGGGTGAAGGCTCGTTCTGTAAATGACAATGGATGTCCTCCGATTGAGATAAAAGGGGGCAACATTCTTCCCGGGGGCGGTGTTGAACTGAAGTGCGGCGTGAGCAGCCAGTTTCTGTCTGCGTTGCTACTCATTGCGCCTTGCACCCAAAAAGGAATTCAAATAAATGTCACCGAAGGACCGGTATCGAGGCCCTATGTGGATATGACGGTGGATGTGATGAAAGAATTCGGGGTTGAGGTCCATCGTGACGGTTATCATCGTTTTAAAGTGTCCGGGGGACAGATATACCGGGCCGGGTCATATGTGGTGGAACCCGACTGCTCTCAGGCAGGGTATTTCTGGGCGGCCGCCGCAATATCCGGCGCAAAGATTAAAGTAAAGGGAATCACACGAAATACGCGACAAGGTGATGTACGTTTTACGGAACTCCTCGAAAAAATGGGATGTAACATCCTGTATGAAACAGACGGTATTGCGGTTTCGGGCAGACCCCTTTCGGCCATAATCGCGGATATGGCCGATATGCCGGACATGGTTCCCACGCTGGCTGTGGTTGCATCATTTGCCAAAGGGACTACGGTGATTGAAAATGTGGCGCATCTCAAAGCCAAGGAGAGCGATCGTCTGGGGTCTGTGGTTCAAGAGTTATCCAAAATAGGAATCCAGGCAAGTTGCAGCCACAGCGGCATGATGATCACGGGCGGCACGCCGCACGGTTCTGAAATCGATACCTATGGAGATCATCGCATGGCCATGAGCTTTTCGCTGGTGGGGCTTAAAGTCCCCGGGATTATGATCAAGGATGAAATGTGTGTTGAAAAGTCCTTTCCGAATTTCTGGGAGGTATTTCAGGGGCTGTATCAGTGAATTTTGTGCTTTTTGTGGCAAAACTTTTTTCATTGCCACCAAGACACCAAGGCACGAAGAAAGATTAATGAATTTATCCTTTGTGTCTTGGTGACTTTGTGGCAATTTTTTCCGGATCGTTCGGGTTGGGAAATAAACAGGGAAGCAAAAATGTCGGGGAACACATTCGGGACTGTGTTAAAAATAACCACGTGGGGCGAGTCCCACGGAAAAGGGGTCGGCGTTGTCATTGACGGTTGTCCACCAAGGATACCCCTTGATGAGAACATGATCCAATCCATGTTAAACCGCAGGCGACCGGGAAAATCACCGGCAAGCACGGCGAGAAAAGAGCCTGATCAGGCCGTTATTATGTCCGGTGTTTTTGATCATATGACCACCGGTACGCCGATTATGATCATGGTGGCCAACAAAGACGCGGATTCCAGAGCGTATGAGCCGTATGCAGATCTTTTTCGTCCGGGACATGGGGATATCACTTATATGGCCAAATACGGCATACGGGACTGGCGCGGAGGCGGGCGGGCATCTGCACGGGAAACCGTGGCACGGGTGGCCGCCGGTGCGGTAGCAAAGGCAATTCTGGATAAAGAACACATCGAAATTTTTGCATACACACTGCAACTCGGTGGTATAACGGTACAAAAATGTGATCTGGATGTAATTCATAAAAACAGATTTTGTTGTCCGGATAGGGAGGCTGCCGAAAAAATGGAAGAACGTGTGGTGCAGGTAAAAAAAATGGGAGATTCAATCGGCGGTATCGTGGAGATTTTAGCAAGAGGAGTTCCCTCCGGGTTGGGAGATCCGGTATTTGATAAGATGGATGCGGATCTGGCAAAAGCGCTCATGAGTATCGGTGCGGTCAAGGGGGTTGAGATCGGCTCCGGGTTTGAAGCTGCAGGCAAGCTGGGTTCCGAGAACAATGATCCCATAATTCCCCATGGGTTTTCAAGCAACCATGCGGGCGGTATTTTAGCCGGAATATCCAACGGGGATGATATCGTAATTCGAGTTGCCGTAAAACCGATTCCTTCCATTTTGATGGAGCAAACAACAATTGACGCGTCACGAAAGCCGGCCACAATTTCAACCCGGGGACGTCATGATGTTTCGGCCATCCCCCGCATCAATGTGGTTTGCGAGGCCATGGTCTATCTTGTTCTTGCGGATCATTTGTTAAGGCAACGCGCAATTCAATAGGCCGAATATTGCAGAGGGGGAACGCAAGCACCTAACCGTTGGTAAACCCTGATCCTTGTGTATTTACAAACCGGGGCTCCGATGTCAGGTGTCAGGTTTCAGGTGTCAGGTTTCAGGTGTCAGGGTTCAGGTGTTAGGTTTCAGGTGTCAGAACGCTTGTTCAGTCACAACTTTTTATAAACCTCAAGATCCTGCACGTCCGTATATAGTGTTTGTGAAAATCATTTTGGGACAGCTATTCCGTATTTTTAAAGCGCCTGTGGCGATGCTATCTGACTGATCCTGGATGCCGGATACTAGGTCCTGGATAAAAAATGTTGTGATTCCTCATAAATATCCAGTATCCGGAAACCAGTATCCAGTATCTCGACTCAATCAACTTCAGCTTCTATTTTAGGGCAACAGATGGGTGGACCCCAAAAACATTTTCTTAAGAGCTGTAATTGCTATGGGTCACCTCGTTTCTCTCTTAACCAATCCTGACACCTGACACCCGACACCTGAAACCAAACAGCTATAGCAATCTTAGCAAACAATAGTCTTGATTTACACCCGCTTACTTTGCTTCCAGTATACCTTCAATCATAGATTGAATACTATCTACCTGGGATTCGGACAGCAAAAAAGGGGACTCATTTTCCGAGGAGATTGCCGGATGGGTTTTGGCATCCTTATCTTTTTTGGCAAATACGGAAAGCGAGTATTCCCTGTCTCCTTTCAGTAAAGCGGCACAGGTCGGGTTTTTAAAATCGTCTTTTTTTGCGTCGGTGATATATGTTTCACACTCCAGTGGATTAAGGAAACTTAAGAGACGGTCCACCTTGGCGGTATCCGTTTTTTTACCCTCAGCATCCTGCCAGACGATTTGGGCTTCGGTCTTTTCAGAAGTTTTGTCCGCTTTGGCCGTTTTCTCTCCCTCTTGCTCGGAAATTTGCTTTTGGGCCAGAGTCAGGGTGTTTTTGTCTTTGGTTAGCGTTATGTCACGGATATCTTTTTGCGTATAGGACAAAACGGTTTTATCTCGCAGATCATTAACGGTCTGGTCAAATTTTCGCCTGAAATCCCCTCTGGCGTGATACACATTGGAGTCCGTGGCCAATCTAACAAAAGTATGCTGATAGGTGTTCGCGGTTTTGCCGATATCAAATTCCCGGCTCAGGGTTTTTCCTTTCCAGGCTTGCACAGTAATTTTCTTGCCATCGGTCAAATCATACCGCACATAATTTTTTGATTCTGATACAAGGGCTGTCAGTGTCAATTTTTCAATGACGTCAAGCATGTTTTTGACCTTGTCGGAATCAGCGGGATATCCTTTGGGGTCGATGTACCAGGTGGTGTCCTTTTTATTCAAAGCAAGGGTCTTGTCTGCCTTGCCGATCTCAAGTTTTGAAATCTGTTTCCCGGAAATTTCGGTAATATCCGGAAGCTTGTAATGGGTCCGGTTCGACCGATGCAATACAAGATAAAGGATCAATGCAACCATGACACCTGCCAGTATAACATATTCTTTCTTAATTTTCATAGGTACCTCTCTTTATTTTTGCCCTGAAAAATATAATCCTTTGGGCCAGGTCAGAGTTCTTCGGCTCTGTCTGAAAAATCGCTGAAAAAGTTTGAAGTGAACTAAAGTTTAAAGTGAGCTAAAGTTAAGGAATTCTGGTAATTATATAAAATCATCGGAGCAAAGCGACACCATAACTTTAGGCACTTTAGATCACTTTAGACACTTTTAACTTGTACGGATTTAGGTAAAACAGCCCCTTTAAGGGGTAAACCAAAGCCTGGTCCTTTGGATCAGTATTCCTTACTTTTGAAACATCATCTGTATGCGTTTTTTTCTTGAATGACGCTTCAGCCAGATCATCAATCCCAAAAAGACGACAAGCACCGGAAGTCCGGCGATATTAAACGACTTGACAAATGTTTTGGTAACCGCTCCGGTATCATGTAACGGATTGAAACGTAGAATTTTGCTTCGCATAGTGGCGATATTTTCCCGCTGGTTCAGGGCATCTATGGTATTCAAAACAAACATGTCATTGGGGCTGTCACCTTCAGGATCCAGAACCGTGTCCTTTAACATTTCCGACGAAGCTATCAAAAAGATTTTAGCGGGTTTGCCTTTGGGTATGAAGTCTCCCCGGCCTTTTATCTTGGACAGGTCAATGTTCTCTTTTTGAGCTCCGGAGTCATTGCTGCTTTCTTCGGTATCCGTCTCATCCGATGTTTTTTCAGGGATGGGTTTTCCCTCGAAATAGCTGGAAAACGCCCCTTCTATAATATATGCCAATGGAAAACTCTGTAGTTCATCAGCAGACGGAGGGGGACTGAGAAACATGGGATTCAGATTGATATTTTCGCGCATTTCCCATGATTTTTCCGAAGATGAAAACAGCTTCACGCCGGTCAACCTGTTTTTTGAAATTCGTTCTTCATCCAGTTCCAGAGGGGATATTTTAACAGCAACCAGCCCATTGATGCCGTTCATAAATTTAAGGTCATGGTTGATGAATTTGTTTTTGATGATGGGAGCGAAATATATGGGCCTTTCTCCCCCGCCCATGTTCCTGGGAAGCCGCTGCTTATGACAATTTTCATCCATGACATAGGATTTTTTGATGTTGATTCCGTAATGAGACAGCAATTCGTTAAGTCCGGTTTCCAGGGGGACATAATGAATCCCCTGGTTTAATCCAAAATTTTGGCGGCTATTATCCCTGACCTCATTGAAAGCATCCAGGAACAGTGCCAGGCTGGTTCCCCTCATCAGGGCCTGATCGATCTGGTAAAGCTCGTAATCGGAAAAATTTTCCGTGGGTCGTGCGATAACCAGACAATTCAGGCTGCCGGGAATGGACTGGTCTTTTAAATTAACCGGTTTAATGCTGTAAGTTTGTGATATCAAATCTGCAAACGTGGATAGCGAATCCGGATTTTGTTGCCCCATTGGAGAGAAACCCGAAATCTCGGGCGTTCCGTGATCCGCAAGATATCCGAGATTTTCATTGATATCCACCAGGGTCTCCAGATGGTCATTGATGATTTCTTCCAGTTGATCCGTGTCGGCCAGATTATACTGGGTTCCGAGGATGGGGATGCGAAGGACGGTTAACAGCGGAATTCCCTTGATTTTTTCCTTATATTCCATGACAAGACCGATGATGCCGCTGCCGGCTTGAATTTTACCCCCTGAAAGATCCGGCCATTCGAGATGCATCAGGTTATATTTATCCAGGGTTTGCTGGCCGGTTTGCACGGTTGAGGGGTCGATATAGGTATATTCGAGTTTTCCATAATTTTTGGAATTGACGTCGTCAATTATTTCTTTCAATTTGCCGGGATATTCAGGAAGCTCGCTAAGACCCATAAAAGGTGCAACAGATTTTAGGGAAGAAGACAGAAACAGTTTGATCTGTATCTTATCCGAAAGACTTAACAATGCACTGATTTTATTGTTCAGCTTTTGTATGGCCGTGGTCAATTTATATTCCAGCCCATTGATGGAGGTGATGGTGGGAATTTGCTCCACCATATCCCCATGAATTAATACCAGGCCCATGTAAGCCTTTTTAAATTTTACTTCATCTTTTTCAAACGCCTGAATCTGGACCGGGTGAATCCCATAATTTTTGGCCAGTTTTTGATTTTCCTGTGCCAAAGGGTTGATCCCTTCAGTCTCAGGACTGACATCATAAAACCGGTAGTTAAAATATTTGTTGGCATGGATAGCATATTCCTCAAGCAGATCATGGAGATACCGTTCCGTATTATTGTATGGCGCCGGCAGGTTTTTGGTAAAAAACACATTTATGGTTAGCGGCTCGGAAAGTGTGGATACCACCGATTTACTGGCCTGGGATATGGAATAGAGCCTGTTTGATGTGAGATCTATCCTGAGAAACAGGGTCATGCCAACCACATTGATAAGTACGATGATCACCAGATAAATTAACAGCTTGATATATTTTGCATATGATTTTTGCTTGCCCATGTTGCTCTCCTGTAACCCCGAACCCGGATAAACCGGAAAAGTTAAAAGCGATTTAAAGTTTGAAGTGATCTAAAGTTAAGGAGTCGCTGCGCTCCGGCTATTTATTTTAGATAAAATTGATAGAATGCCTTAACTTTAGGCACTTTAGGTCAATTTAGGCACTTCAAACTCAATAAATTTGGATATTTTTTGCCATAAAAAACGCAAAGATTATAAATAAGGAACTAACCTGTTTTTTGCATGACCAGATGGGTGCTGTAGAGACCGATGAAGGCCACACTTAAAAAATAGACAACATCCCGGGAATCGATAATTCCTTTGGCGATATTTTGGAAATGAAAATCGGCACCCAGATAGCCGATAACCCCCAACAGCGATCCGGGAAAGAAAAAAAGCATTTTGTCGATCAAGGTCAGGGTAAAGCAGATCGCCATGCCCACGATAAAGGCAATGATTTGATTGCGGGTCAATGACGAGGCAAAAAGCCCCACAGCGACAAAAGACGCGCCCAGCAGCAGAGCTCCCAAATAGCCTCCTGCCACAGGTCCCCATTCGAGCTGGCCCATAAAGGCGATGAATATGGGATAGGCGAATGTCGGTACCAGGGCCGCGGCCACGAATAAAACACCGGCTGAAAACTTTCCCAGAAGGATGTCGTTAAACGTCACCGGCAGGGTGAGAAGCATCTCATAAGATCCCACGTTCAGCTCCTCGGAAAACAGTCTCATGGTGACTGCCGGGATCAGGAAGGAGAAAGTTATGGGAAGCAGATTAAAAAAGTTTCTCAGGTCAGCCTGATTATAGTAGAAAAAGGTTGTAAAAAAGAACCACCCGGTCACCAGCAGAAAAATAGATATGACGATATAAGCGATGGGGGATATGAAATAGTCTTTGAGTTCTTTACTGCAAATACGGATCACCTGGTGCATATCAGTCCTCCTCAGTCAGCTCGCGGAATATGGTTTCAAGGGTTTTGGTTTCCTGATAAAATTCGATGAGAACCCAATCGGTTTGTTTTATGGCGTGATAAACGCTTTCTCTCAGGTCGGAAGAGGATTTGCAGGCAACTTTCATGCTCAGCGGGCCGTTTGGTGTTTCATTAATTTTTTCAATTCCTGCCACGCCGTCAATTCCCTTTAAGCTGTCGTGAACATCCTGAAAGTTTGCCCTCAGAATATCCAGATGGATAAAATGAGT
The DNA here is from genome assembly GCA_964410925.1 of uncultured Desulfobacteraceae bacterium. GTDB lineage: Bacteria > Desulfobacterota > Desulfobacteria > Desulfobacterales > UBA11574 > S5133MH16. Next base: position 37,142 of record CAYPIW010000096.1, on the reverse strand, counting down.
TTGACCTTCGGATTGCTTGAGATTTTCCATTCGGTCGTTTGCCACGATCTTGCCTTTGTCGATAATCACCACCCGGTCACAGGTTGCCTCAACTTCGCTCAGAATATGGGTTGAAAGAATTACGGTTTTTTCTTTCCCGATTTGCCGGATGATTTCCCGTATTTCAGCGATCTGATTGGGATCCAGGCCTGAAGTGGGTTCATCGAGAATCAAAATCTCCGGATCATCCATCATGGCGTGAGCCAGGCCGACCCGTTGTTTTAATCCTTTGGACAGTTCGCTGACCGTCCGGTGCATAATTTCATCCAATCCGCACAAATCCACAAGCTGCCGGATTCTGGAAATTTTCTTATCTTTATCCAGTCCCCTCAGTCCTGCAACATAATCCAGATAGTCGTAAACCAGCATACTGTGATACAGGGGTGCGGACTCGGGAAGGTATCCCATCAGTTTTTTGATTTCCAGCAAGTTTTCGTCAAGCTGATAGTCCTTCACCCGAATGGTTCCGGATGTGGGCATAAAATATCCGGTCAGCATCCGCAAGGTGGTGGTTTTACCTGCGCCGTTCGGGCCCAGCAAGCCAAGGATTTCACTTTTTTTAATGTCGAAACTGATTTGATCAACAGCGCAGAACTCTTTGTAATATTTAGTTAAATTTTCAATATGGATCATATGTTTTCCTTTCTTTTTTGTATTTTCGTAAAAAAAATCGGTTTTGCTTAAAATCTCTTTAAAAGATTTTTACGATTTTATCAATACTCTTGTTTGCTAAGATTGGCATGACTATTTGGTTTCAGGTGTCAGGTTTCAGGGTTCAGGTGTCATCGCAGCCGGTTCAACGGATTTCCATCCACCGCCCAGGGCCTTGTAGAGACGGATCAGGTTTGAGGTCACGGCCCCGTCGCTCTGGGCCAGTTGGTCCTCAAAGGAGAGGAGGGAACGCTGGGCGTCCAGTACATCGGTGAAGTCCACCAGTCCCACCTTGTATTGGTCTTGAGCCAGTCGGACTGCCTTCTGAGCTGCGCAAGTGGCCGCGGCTAGGGATTGTCTTCTGCGCTGTTCCTTTGCATAGGCCACCAGTACGTTTTCTACTTCCTCCTGGGCTGTCAGGACCGCGGATTCGTATTGAATCAAGGCCTGTTCCTGGCGGGCGGATTGCACCTTGATATTCTGGCGGATTGCACCGCCCCGAAAAATGTTCCAGGAGACGCCGGAAGTTGTGTCCCAGAACCGGCTGTCGGCAGTGAATAAATTTCCCGTAGATACGGATTCAAACCCCAGGGTACCCAGCAGGCGGAATTTGGGATAAAGATCCGCGGTGGCCACACCGATCCGGGCGGTTTGGGCCGCCAGGTTACGTTCCGCCCGACGGATATCAGGCCGGTGGCGCATGGTTTCTGCCGGAACTCCCACAGCCACCGTAAGGGGAGGAACCGGAATGGGTTTGCGCTCGGCCAGTTCCCGATGCACCGCTCCGGGTTTTTCGCCCAGGAGAACGGCCAGACGGTTTTTAGCCGCCTCCAGTCCGGTTTGCAGTGCAGGTATCAGCGAGCGGGTTCGCTCGAGGTTGTAAAGAGATTGCTGAACGGCCAGCTCATTAATAATTCCAGCCTCGTACCGTGACTGGTTCAGTTCCCAGGTTTCTTCCTGGGATTTGATATTAGATTCGGTTACCGTCAAAGCGGTCTGAAAGGTCCGCACTTCCACATAGTTCAAGGCCACTTCGGCCAGAAGACTCACCAGCACGTCATACAGGTCTTCCTGCGTGGCTTCGAGATCTGCCTGGGCCGCTTCCACGGAACGTCGCAACCCGCCGAAAACATCCAGCTCCCAGCCGGCATCAAAACCGGCGGAATACAGTTTGTTTTCCTCGAATGACGAGGAACTTTCACTGCTGCGGTAATTTATGGCAGAAGCGGAGGCGTCTACAGCAGGAAAAAGATCGGCTTTGCTGATGCCTCTGAGGGCCCGGGCTTCACGGATTCGCGCCCGGGCTATTTTTAGATCAAGATTGCCCTCGACAGCACGTTCTTCCAAACTGAAAAGCTGCTCATCATTCAGGGCATTCCACCAATGGGCCAGGGTTTTCGGCTCCGGAAGGTCGGGGGTAAGTCCGCCCTTGAGTTGGGTGTGCCACTCCAGGGGCGCATCAGGCTCCACCCGGGCATAATCCGGTCCGACCGCCGCACATCCGGACAGGACCAGGGCAGTGATTGCAGGCAGAAGAACGTACAGGAAGCATCGAATGTAGCGAGCTGCCTGATTATAATGATGTCCTTTAACTGTTGTGGATGTCATGACCCTCTCGTTTTACGATAAATTTTATCCCTTCAAGAACTTTTTGAAATTCCAAGATCAGGACTCCTGGCTTGCTGTAAATTCAGATTCAACATATTTTAATGAAGAATCAACACCTTGAGAGCATATAAAAGATGAACGTTCGATGTTCAAATTGTTGTTGGTTCATAGGTTTTTCCCTTATGACTCCATTTTCGTTTTCTTGCGCGTGCGCCAGGCGCTCCCTTTTTCACGGAATATCTGAAACGCGTAATACAATGGCGGAATCAGGAAGATGCCCAACAGGGTCGCCGCAAGCATTCCAGAAAAGACCGTGGTGCCGATGGCCCGGCGGCTGTTGGCACCTGCACCGGTGGCGATAACCAAAGGCGCCACGCCCAGGATAAAGGTAAATGCAGTCATCAGCACCGGACGAAAGCGGATTCTCGCCCCTTCAATGGCGGCCTTATCCACGGAATATCCCTGCTCCTGGCGGTCCTTGGAAAATTCAACGATCAGGATGGCGTTCTTGGCGGCCAATCCCACCAGCAGGACCAGGCCGATCTGAGCGTAGATACTGAAGGTAAGCCCTGCGATCCACAAACCGGCCAGCGCTCCCAATGTGGACACCGGAATGGATAGTATGATGGACAAGGGGATATTCCAGCTTTCGTACTGTCCCACCAGAAACAGATACCCAAAAACCAGGGCCAGAGCAAAAAGAATCAAAACATTGCCTCCGGCTTTGCGCTCCTGATAGGATATGGATGACCAGTCGAAGGCGTAGCCGGGCGGCAGGGTCTCGGTCGCCAGCCGTTCCATGGTGGCCATGGCTTCCGATGAAGAAGACCCCGGGGCTGCGTTGCCGTTAACCTGTACACTGGTGAACTGGTCGTAACGGTAAACGATTTGGGGGGCCAGAACCGTGGACAGGGTGATCAGACTTTTCATGGGCACCATGTTACCGTCATTGCTGCGGACATACAGCCGGTCGATGTCCTCCAGGGTATCCCTATATCTTGCTTCGGCTTGAACTTTGACCTGATAGGTCCGGCCGTACAGGTTGAAATCGTTGACATAAGTTGATCCGAGATGGTTTCTCAGGGTGGCAAAGACCCGGCTGACCGGTATCTTGAGGACCTCGGCCCGGGTCCGGTCGAGATTTACGAAGACCTGGGGCGTGTCGGCGGTGTAAGTGGAAAACACCCCGCTCAGGGCGGGGTCCTGATTGGCGGCAATGACCAGAGAACGGACTGCTGCGGCGATGTCCCGGGGAGGCTGATCTTCAAGGGCCTGAAGCCGGAAGTCAAAACCGCCGGTGGTGCCCAGCCCCCAAATGGCCGGTGGTGGAAAGGCAAAAATATTGGCCGAGGAGATGGCGGCCAGTTTGGCCTGGGCTTGCCCCACAATGGCATCCAGTTTCTGATGGGAACGGGTGCGCTCGTCCCAGGGTTTCAGGACCACAATGCCGAATCCCACATTCTCGGCTGTGCCGCTGAGCAGACTGAACCCGCTGACGCCAAGGAAACTCTCAACGCCATCGATATTCTGCAACGCCCGGGTGGCCTGTCCCATAACCTTGTCGGTGCGATCCAGAGAAGCCCCCTCGGGAAGTTGCGTATTGATAAAGATAACGCCCTGGTCTTCCTGGGGTAAAAAACTTATCGGGCTGTGGATGAACAGAAAACAGGTGCTCCCGATAACGCCCACGAAGATCAACAACGTCACCACCAGCTTGCGGATCAGGAAGGCGGCGCCGGTTACGTACAGGTTGCGTGAAGCATCGAGTGCCCGGTTAAACCAGGCAAGAGGCCCATGTTGTGGGATTTTCGGAGCTTTGAGCAGCACGGCGCACAGGGCCGGGCTCAGGGTCAACGCGTTGATGGACGAGATGACCACCGCCGTGCAAATGGTCACGGCGAATTGTTTATAGAGCTGACCGGTGATGCCGGGCATGAACGCCACCGGAACGAAAACAGCCAAAAGCACCAGCGTGGTGGCGATGATGGGACCCGTGACCTGACTCATGGCATGAATGGTTGCGGGCTTGGCGCTGAGTTTTCTTTTATCCATGACCCGGTAAACGTTTTCCACCACCACAATGGCATCGTCCACCACCAGGCCGATGGCCATGATCAGGGCAAACAGGGAAAGGGTGTTGGCGCTGTACCCCAGGACCAGCATCACAGCGAATGTACCGATGAGCGAGACCGGGATGGTCACGGTCGGTACCAGGGTCGCCCGCCAGTCCTGCAGGAAGATGAAGTTTACGAACAGGACCAGAAGAAAGGTAATGACAAGGGTCAGAACAATTTCACGAATGGCCGCTGAAACGTATTTAGTGGTGTCGTAAAAGACATCATATTGCACATCACCGGGCTGCCGCCGGTCAAGGCGTTCAAGTTCGGCCCGCACTGCTTTCATGGTGTCCAGGGCGTTGGCGTCCGAGGAGCGGTAAATGCCGATGGCCAGAGACGGCTGGCCGTTGAAAATGGATCGCGTGAGGTAGGATGCGGCGCCGAGTTCCACCCGGGCAATGTCACGAATGCGCACCAGACCCCCTTGATCGTTGGTGCGGACGACGATGTTTTCAAATTCTATGGGCTGATCGAGTAATCCCCTGGATCGCAGGGTGTACTGGAGTTGCTGGTCGGTGTGGGCGGGCGATGTTCCGATGGATCCCACAGCGGCCTGAATGTTTTGCTGCCGGATGGCCTCGATCACATCATCGGCGGTCAATTTTCGGGCGGTTAGACGCTCCGGATCCATCCAGATGCGCATGCTGTATTCAAACTCACCAAAAATAAAAACATCACTGACGCCGTTGACACGAACCAGGGCATCTTTGATGTTTCGGCTGACGTAATTGCTCAGGAAAAGTTTATCCCGGGTACCTTTGGGGGAAAAGAATTCCACCGCACTTAACATGTCGGTGGAACGTCTTCGCACATCGATGCCCTGGTCCACCACGTCCTGAGGTAACTTGGACGTGGCCAGTTGTATGCGGTTCTGCAGGTTGACCTGGTCGATGTCCGGATCGGTGCCCACCTCAAAGGTGACGGATAGTGTATATTGTCCGTTATTGGAACAGGAAGAATGCATATAGAGCATCTTTTCTACACCGTTGACTTCTTTTTCAATGGGCGCGGCCACGGTGTCGGCCACTACCTGGGCATTGGCTCCCGGATAGGTCGCGGTCACGCGAATTTCAGGGGGGGTGATCTGTGGATACTGGGCCACGGGAATGTTGAACAGCGCAATGAGTCCGGCCAGGGTGAGGATGATGGATACCACCACGGCCAGGCGTGGCCGTTCAATAAAGATTTGTGAAAACATGCATTATCTCCCTTTCTGTTCATCGGTCAAAACGGTTTTCACGAACTGACCGGGTTGAACCTTCTGCACGCCCTCGACGATAACGTTCTCATTTTTGGAGAGCCCCGATGTTATGGCCCAGTTGATGCCCACCACAGGTCCGGTTTTGACCCGTCGCACGGCCACCTGGTTCTGGTCGGTTACCACCAGGACATACGGTCCGTCATGATCTTCCAAAAGCGCGGTTTGGGGCACCACCGTCATCAGTTTGGGTTGGCTTCGGGCAACGAGAACGGTAACATATTGCCCCGGAAGCAACGTAGCGTCCGGATTATCGAACAGAGCCCAAACCGCGAGGGTTCCAGTGTCCGGGTCTACCGTGTTGTCCACGAGATCGATTTTTCCCGTGGTTTTGAGAACCTTTCCCCCCGGTAATTGAATTCGTGGTGCCAGGATGGGGTGTTTTTGACCATTTGAATCTTTGAGGGCCAGGTTGATGGCCAAAAGATCGTTTTCACTGATGGAGTAAACCACACGGATGGGATCTATCTGGACGATCCGGGCCAGAGATCCGGAAGCGGGGTTCACCAGGTTGCCCCTGGTGTAAGCCGTACGACCGATGCGTCCGGTGATGGGCGCTCTGATCGTGGTGTATCCCAGGTCGATCCGGGATCGCTCAAGGTTGGCCTTGGCCTCTTCCAGCTCGGCCCTGGCCCGAAGTTCCTCTGCCACGGCGTCGTCAATGTCTGTTGCGGATACTCCGCCGGAACGAACCGTCCGGACCCGTTCCAGATACTGACGGGCTTTGGTAAAGGTTGCTGTTGCCTGGGTCACACGGGCCGTGTCCGCGTCAACTTTGGCCTGGTAAGGCGCCTGTTCGATGACATAGAGCAAATCGCCGGCACGCACATCACTCCCTTCTTCGAACTCGATCTGTTCCAGAAACCCCTCAATACGTGCCCTCAGGTCTACGGTCTGAACGGCTTCCGCATGACCCACATATTCATCGGGCGGGTTTACATCCTGCTCGGTAACTTTTGCAACCGTCACCAGGGGAGGAGGCACGTTCCCTGGTCCAGCAGGATCGGATAGCGCTCCTCCGGGAAAAGTGCATATCAGCAACAGAGCGAACAGAATCAGGCAGGTGATACGGGAGTTGATTTTGGACGGTGGCAACCGCCGATACCTGTAACTGAGATGCACTTCAGGTAACTTCAATATGAGGGAATTCGAATTGTCATTGTATGGCATGTTTTTATTACTCCATCATTAAGGATGTCGCTTCGCTCTATAATTTATTTCATTTGTTTTTAAAAATCCAATACCAGAGCTTTGTTGGTCATAAAAAATAATTGACAATTTTAAATAAACATTTTAATTGGTTATTTAATACAGAAAATTATAGATGTTTATCGGCCATGTCAAGCGAAAACTTTAAATGACCATTTAATATTCAAAGTTGATGAACTCGTAAAAAGTCCGTGAAGGGTTAAAGAAAAAGGAGCATTCATCATGGCTCAGAGAGAAGATGGCGCAGAAACTCGCAGCCGGATATTACACTCCGCCTGCGAGTTGTTTGCGGAAAAAGGTTATCATGCTGCCAGAGTGGCGGACATCTGTAAGCGGGCCGGCGCCAACGTGGCTGCTGTCAATTATTATTTTGGCGACAAGGCCAGCCTGTATATGGAGGCCTGGCAAGAGGCCTTTAAAAAATATGCCCTGCCCGAATTACCCGATTCTGCCACCGTGTTGCCGGAAGAGCAACTCCAAATCTACATCTATTCCCTGATGCAGACCTACATGTCGCCGGACACTCAGGGGCAGTTTACCCGTCTGTATTTGATGGAACTGGTGAATCCCACCGGGCTGATACGGAAGAACATGTGGCATGATCTCATTGAGCCCCGGCGACAGATCCTGTTGGGGATCATCCGAAAATTAATGCAAACGGAAGTTACTGATGAAACGGTATTGTTCTGCGAGATGAGTATCATCAGCCAGTGCCGCGCGCTTTTAAACATCAGACGCAGTGATCTGGAATATCTGCTGGGCCAGTCTCTCTCACCGGATTTGATCAAGCGGATGGCCGATCATATCACCCAGTTTTCCCTGGCGGGAATCAGGGCGGCAGCAGGCGCGAGACATGATCTATCCACAGCACGGACATGAAAAAACGATAAATATAATGAAAATCGCAATAATCGGAGTTGGCGGCGTGGGTGGATATTTTTCAAAAATTTTTGGACAAAATAGCATTGTTTCCGTATGATACAAAATCGGACTTTTTACGAGTTCATCAAGACTGATCGTCTCGTAAAAAGTCACAAAATACCGTCATCCGTCATCCGTCATTCCGGCGAAAGCCGGAATCCAGTCTTATCAAGTAGTTGCAGATCATCTGGACTCCGGTTTTCACCGGAGTGACGACTTTTTACCAAGCCGTCAAGACTGCTGGTGTTAGATATTTTGGACTCTTGCCTGCCTTTGGCATTGTGTTTTGAATTTGAGATGTTAAAAAAAATCCGTGAACGGCTATTGCAAAGGAGGTACCCATGCAACCAAACAATCCTCAACACTTCCGACGGTGGCGGATCAGAGGAGTTTTTCTTACAGTGGCGTTATTGAGTTGCATTGCTTTTTCGGCTGTTCCCGGAACTGCCGAAGAACCGGGCTATGACTACAATTACGGTCTCGGAAAAATTAACCTTCGTTCCCAGTCACCGGTTCAGAGCCTGAGATTCACCCTGCCGCTGATTATTCCCGGAGATATCCAGCCCGGCTGGGAATTAGGGATCGCCAACACATGGTCAAATGTTTGGGCCGACGAATCGGAATACGTTCTGGACTATGAAATGTCCGAAACCATCGTGACCGTGAGGTACGGGTTCAACGAGCGGTTCGGGATGTCTTTAGAGTTTGAAAACCGGAACTATTTTGGTGGTGAGATGGACGGGTTTATCCAGGGATTTCATGATATGTTCGGTATCAGTCAAAACGGGCGGGATGACGTGTCTAAAGATAGAAAAGTGATTCAGCGGTTTGACCCAAAGACCGGTGAGATGTTGAGTGAGACGTCGGCCGAAGACCTCGAAAATAACGCCCTGGTATTTTTGATGAACTACAATTTTACCCATGGAACAAAAATATGGCCGTCTGTCAATGTTTTCGGCGCCGTTCGGTACGCGCTGGACTGTTCGGATTTATGCGATGAGGATCATCCTGTGGACGTTGGGTTGGGGTTGGGCCTTGCCAGGCGCTGGTCCAACAAATGGTACACCTATGCAGCGTTGGGATACACCTGGTATGAATCCCGAGATGTTTTGGAGCCGGCGCCGGTCGTAGCGCCCATGGATTTCGAAGACCGGGCGATGAACGGATTATTTGTGATCTCATGGCACTGGACGCCGACCTTTTCCCTGCTTGCCCAGTACCTTTACAGCGAGGCGAGTATAAAAAATATCGACGAATTGGATGAAGCTTCCCATGAAATACACTTTGGGTTTAAATGGCAAACAAAGTACGGGATGATGGAATTTGCTATAATTGAAAATGTTATAAGCATGAGTAACAGTCCGGATTTCGGTATTCACGCAGGATGGGGTTTTCATTTTTAGATTTTATCTTTTTTTCTGTAAACGGTTCCATGAAAAATGGCGATTAACTCGTCATCTTCGTTTGTTACTCGGATGTCATAGGTAGCAAGTTTTGGATTTATTGAGACTTCTTTTGCTTCAGCAATTAATGTTCCTTTTGAAGCAGCTTTTAAATAAGAGATGCTTGCGTTGATGGCCAGGGCGATGGTTTTGTGAGAATTCGAAGCAACGGCAAACGCCAGATCCGCCAGTGAGAATATGGCCCCGCCATGGGCAATATTTACGCCGTTTAAATGATGGTCCTTAATTTCCATTTTGGCTTTTGCCTGTCCTTTGGATACTTCTAACAGCTCGATACCGAGATGTTCGGCGAACATATCATTTTTAAAAAAAATTCTGACATCTTCCATTATGGGTTTCCTTTTAAATAGATTGAGTTGTCAACAAGTGGGTGTAAATCAAGGCTGTTGGTTGCCAAGGTTGCTGTGGCTGTTTGATTTCAGGTGTCAGGTTTCAGGTGTCAGGGTTTATGAATGCATTCTTTGTAACGAACCCGAATTTCTAAATTTTATAAACCTCAAGATTCTCAACATCCATATAATTGCCATGGGTCGCCTCGTTTTCCCTTTAATCCTGACACCTGACACCTGAAACCTGTATCCTTACACCTGAAACCTGAAAAAAGCGCTTTCGAGCCTATGTTTGCCAATAGGCAAAGATCAGCGTTTGCCAACAGCCTTGATTTACACCCTTGACGAGTTCAGTTCTAACAAGTCGAAGGTTCCAGGACAATCAGGGCATCTGCGGCAATACCTTTACCCTCTGAGATGATTACCGGATTAATATCGATTTCCTTAATGATGTCGTGCTCTATTCCGATCCGTCCCACCTGAATGAGGATGTCTGCCAACTGATCCAAATCCGCGGCCCCCATTCCGCGAACATTCTCCAAAATCCTTCGGCCCCGGACCTCTTCCATCATATCCCGGGCATCTCTTTTGTCCAGCGGTGCCAGGCGAAAGACAACATCCTCAAGGATTTCCGTGAATATTCCGCCAAGACCGAACATAACCGAAACTCCGAACTGTCGATCACGGGTCATGCCCATCACCAGTTCTCTCCGCCCTTTTACCAACTCCTGGACCAATACGGCGCCGCTGGCCCGGTTCAAAACCGCCATAATCTCCTTAAAGGCAAATTTAGCTTCAGGGTCATTTCTGATATCCACACGGACCAGATTCTGTTCGGTTTTATGAAAAATATCCTCTGAGCACCCTTTTAAAACCAGAGGATACCCTATGTCATTTGTCGCCCGGATCAACTCGCTTTCCGTAGTCACTAAAAATTCTCTGGTAACCGGGATTTGATATGCGGACAGGATCTGTTTGGACTCGTATTCCGAAAGCACGGTCTTTTTCTGGCTCGTTACGGTTTCTAAAATTTTCTTTGGAGATGTCATGGGTGACGATTTCCTATCTTTTTTTCCAGTAGTTCCGATTCTTTCGCAGTGCCTGAACACTTTCCACCGGATCATTAAAAACCGGAAACAGGCTGATTTTTTTGTAGGTTTCGATATACTGGCGCTCAGAGAGAAAGCTCAGTGCTATGGGCTTGTTGCAAGCGTTCATGGTCCCATCTAAAAAATCCAGCAACTGTTGAGTATTATCCCTTCCCTGGCCCAACAATTTGGCAATTCCCGGATCATAGAACAACGCCAGCACCATACCATCAATATGATCCAGTTTCAGGCAGTGTTCAACCGCAAAAGCCAGCCCCTCGATACTGTGCACATCGCCGAAGTCCATGGGATTTGACATGCGGATTACGCCGCCCCGTCGAAAGCTCTCGATTTTATCCAGAAGTTCACGGGGCAGGGAAGGACATTCAAAGCCGTATTCTTCGCAGGCATCTCCGAGAATTACGGAAAAGCCTCCGGATAAAGATATTACCGCCAGCCGGTCACCGAGAAGCGGGGGAAGTTGCAGAGATTTTGCGCAGACGATCATCTCCCGGAGACTTCTTACATGCACGATACCCGCCTGTCGAAAGGCGCCCGTTACAATTCGGTCGTCATTTGAAAGTGCGGCGGTATGAGATTTGGCGATTTGGGCGGATGTTACGCTGACATTGGACTTGAAAACAACGATGGGCTTGCGGACGTTCCGGGCCATATTGATCAATTTGCGTCCATCCTCAATACTTTCCAGATGTATATGTATCTGTTCCGTATCGTCATCACCCATAAGATATTCCAGGTAATCAATTTCATTAAGATCCAGTTTGTTTCCGATACTGATGACCTTGGAAAATCCCACATGTTCCTCGGAGTATAGATGAGCGGCCTGAACGGTTAAGCCGCCGCTCTGGGTCATCAGGCTGATACGCCCCTTTCTGAACCCCTGGGGGCGCAGAAGATTAAAGGGGGTGCACAGGCCCGAATTGGTGCAAATCACGCCGATACAGTTCGGACCGATCAATCGAATTCCGTGACGCCTGACCACGGCAAGCACATCTTTTTCAAACGGGTTCTTTTGTCCGGAGTATTCCCGAAACCCCGCGGTGGAAATAATGGCGTGTGAAATTCCTTTACGGCCGCAAATATCCAATGTTTTGGCTACATAGGCCGCCGGAATCAGAATTACCGCCAAATCAATACCCTCGGGCAACGCATCCGGTTCCGTAATAATGTTTTGGCCGTTAACCGAGCCACGAGTTCTTCCTACAGGGAAGATTTCCCCTTTAAATCCCATTTCCAGGCAGTTGGAAACAATATTTTTTGCCAGGTTTCCCAGGTTGTCTGCTACACCAAAAACGGCAATGCTTGACGGGTAGAAAAATTTTTTCATATACTGAAACCTGATTACAAGGCTTTCGCTCAAAAAATGAATAAGTTAATGTGTGAAAACCATTTTAACAAATCGGTAATGCTCCCAATTCTGTGGTTCTTTATGGCTGTGGCAGATTAAATGTCAAGGAAATTATAATTTTTGTTTAATTGTTTGAGTCACGTTTTTTGCCGGGGGAGTTCGCAACGATCCGGCAATCTGGGTGTAAAGCGTTCGGGACATAGAACCATGGACTTTCCGGTGGTTCGGGCAAGGGCTCGAAGCATGCAGCCAAAGATCCACTCATGAAACGGATTGGCGCCCAGATCTCTTGGGGCGTTCCCTTTATCCGGATTCGATAGCCGCATGCCAAAACGGTTCCGGCGGTGCGTGGCAATCAAACGCGATTTCCTTGAGACGACGATAGTTACGGCTTGTTTTGATCGAGAATTTATGTTATGTGATGGATTCTAATAGAGGAAAGAAAAATATGAAAGGATTTTTTTAAGAAAAGGAGACAAACAATGCCAGAATTTTGCGACCCATTTTCAGTGATGAAAGGTGATCGGAAGCTTACACACGAGGAGCTGGTCCGTGCGATCCGATTTATGATTGCTGCAGAATATGAAGCCATACAACTGTATCAGCAGACCGCTGAGAGCACGGATAACAAACTCGCAAAAGAAGTTCTGTTAGACATTGCCGATGAAGAAAAAGAGCATGCCGGGGAGTTTCTTCGCCTGCTGCGAGAGTTAGATCCGGATGAAGAGAAGTTTTATAAGGAAGGGTATGAGGAAGTCGAGGAGATGATTGAAAAGCTCAAAAAATAGTCAACATAATTACGGGGAAGTCACCGCCTGCCGGTGATTTCCCCACAATTCAATCTTTGCGACAAAAACTCCCCAAACTATACCTCCTCAAAATGATCCGGCTACAAGTTCTGATCCGCTGATCCTTTTATCTCTGACATTGCACCCAACCTATTGACTTTGACCGGGTGTAAATCAAAACTGTTGTTTGCTAAGATGGCCATGGGTTACCTCGGCCATGAAACCTGACACCTGAAACCTGAAACCTGAAAAAAGCTTTGGAGCTACGGTTTGTCAATAGACAGCGATCAGCGTTTACCAGCGGCCTTGATTTAAGCCCGATTGGCAGGAAACATCTGTTAATCAACCAATACTTGTCCCCTATTGCATTTCATGCTTTCAGGCTTATATTTGAATTTAAAAAAAAATATAAGGAGGATATTATGGATCTCAAAAATTATTTCGAAAACAACAAGGGCCTGGGGGTGTTGTCCACGGCAGATGGAAAAGGAATTGTGAATTCCGCAATTTATGCCAGACCCCATATTATGGAAGACGGTTCATTGGCCTTTATCATGCGGGATCGCTTGACGCATAAAAACATACAGTCCAATCCTTTTGCAACGTATCTGTTTCGGGAAGAGGGTTCGCGATATAACGGGAAAAGATTATACCTGACCCGGATTCGAGAGGAAGAAAATTCCGAATTGATTTCTTCGCTGAGCCGAAGAACTTACCCTTCGGATAAGGACCGCAGAGAAAGCAGGTTTCTGGTTTTTTTTAAACTTGAAAAAGAACGTCCGCTGGTCGGAGACTGAGAATGCCGCTGAAAACAGGCTGACACATGGAATAACCGGTTAAGACCTTAAATGTTGCAATCTTAAAACGCTTTTAATATGATACAACGTTCACGGTTTCATAAAAAGTTGCAAAATACGGTTTTCAGTCATTCCGGCGAAAGCCGCAATCCAGTCTTTTTAAGCAGTTGTAGAGCATCTGGACTCCGGTTTTCACCGGAGTGACGACTTTTTACGAGTTCATCAACGTTAATGGAATCGGCAATAATTTTTTTTCTTCCATATGAGTTTTTTTAATAAAGGATATGAAATGGGTAACATTTTGGCTATTTATGGCAGTCCCAGGCGACAAGGAAATACTGCAACCTTACTCAAACGCGCCGTCAGCGGAGCCATCGACGCCGGCTCCCAAGTCAATGAAATCACTCTAAGAGACTTGAAGATGTCGCCCTGTCTCGAAATTTACGGTTGTAAAACGCAAGGAAAATGCGTCATTAAAGATGATTTTCAGAATGTTATCGACCAAATCCTGTCCGCTCAAGGACTGATGCTTGCCAGTCCCATCTTTTTTTATTCGGTCAGCGCCCACACGAAAATATTAATGGATCGTTGCCAATCGCTTTGGGTTAAAAAATACTGGATTGATAAGGTCCCTTACGGCAAGTGGAAGCCCATACGAAAGGGGCTGTTCATTTCAGTCGGCGCCACCAAGGGTAAAAAGCTGTTTGACGGAACGCTTTTAACAGTCAAATACTTTTTTGATGTGTTGGATATGGAGCTTTGGCGATCGCTTTTATATCGCAGTCTGGACTTTGAGGATGATGTTTTAAAACATCCGGAATATCTTGAAGAAGCCTATCAGGCCGGCAAAGAATTTGCTCAAGCGCTTTGAATACCCGGCCTGACCTAACTGAAAACATAAAGGGAAATTGAAATGAATATCACCCAGGCCAGAGAAATTTTAGGGAAACAATTTGCTTTTGCATCTGATCTTGCAAATACGGTTGTCCAGGATTTGAAATTGCCGAAGCATTTTAAAATTTTGGATGTGGGGACCGGAACCGGAAATATGGCCATAACCCTTGCATTAAACGGCTATGAGGTATTAACGGGGGAGCCCAAAGACGATCAGTCCGAATATGCAAAAGAAGATTGGTTCAACAATGCCAGAAAAGTAAATGTTGACCATTTGATTCAATTTAAAGCTTTTGATGCCAGAGACATGCCGTTTGAGAATAATACGTTCGATGTGATTTTCTTCATGGGTTCCTTACACCATATCGATGAGGAATATCGGGTCACTGTGTTCAAAGAATGTATTCGTATATCTAAACCCAATGCAATAATTTGTTTTTTAGAACCCAATCAAAAGGGAATGAAAAGAATTAGGGAAAAACATCCTTCACATTGTGATGCTGCTGATCCCAACGAATATATCCAGGGACTTAATTTGACATCACGGAAAATGGAGGGGGCTTTTTTTGATGCGTTTATTTTTCAAAATAAAAAATGAAATTTTTATTGTTTTTGAGTCGTGGCACCGGGTACTGGCGACCACCGGTACGTGTGGAGGCTCCTTCAGAGATCCCCCTGATCAAACTGAGATCACTGAAATCGAATCTAAAATAGGACATTTATATTAATAAAATGCTTGACACGAAATTACATTAAGTATAATATAACTTATTTAAATAATTAATTAAACATTAATATCAAAATAAATCATTAAGTTTAACTAATAACATGAGCGTCAGGCTTGATGAAATCGCAAAAAGTCCGATTTAGACGGTTTCGTAAAAAGTTCAAATTCAAGGCGTGCAAATTTTGCAATC
The DNA here is from genome assembly GCA_964410925.1 of uncultured Desulfobacteraceae bacterium. Lineage (GTDB taxonomy): Bacteria > Desulfobacterota > Desulfobacteria > Desulfobacterales > UBA11574 > S5133MH16. The sequence goes on along the minus strand of CAYPIW010000096.1, from coordinate 21,694 downwards.
ATGAGGCGTACTTAACAATAGTATTTCTATTATGCCGGCGTGTGCTTTTTTGTTCCCAAGGGAGGAGTTGAACCATGTGTGGTATTGCCGGATGTTTTGGAATACAAGATGTGAAAACCATTGATCGCATGCTGGATGCCATGACGCATCGAGGGCCGGATGATCGGGGAATCTACGTGCATCGCAATAGCGTGTTCGGACATACCCGGTTATCCATCGTCGACGTGACGGGAGGCCATCAGCCCATCTTGGCTGATGGAAGTGATGCAGGGATTATTTGTAACGGCGAAATCTATAATTTCCATGAGCACAAAAACCGGCTGAGATCTAAGTATGTTTTCAAGACAAAATCGGACTCGGAAGTTGCTCTCCATCTTTTCCGGGAAAAGGGGCCGGAATGTGTCAAAGAGTTGGACGGCATGTTTGCCTTCGCTATTTTTGACGGTGACAATTACATGCTGGCTCGCGATCCTATAGGTATTAAGCCGCTTTACTATGGATATGTAGACGAAAAACTATACTTCGCTTCTGAGCTGGGCGCAATGTCTCTGGCCGGTGTGAAAATTACACATGAATTCCCGGCGGGCCACTATTACACTCCGAGGGAAGGGTTTGTTCAGTATTACAACGTTCCCGAATTTCAAGACCCTCTTATTACCGACGTTGAAGAAGCCTCACATTTAGTCCGTAAAACCCTTATACATGCGGTGAAAAAGCGACTACTCGCGGACAGGGAAATACACATAGGCTCATTTTGCAGCGGTGGACTGGACAGCAGCTTAATCGCTGCCATCGCTGCAGAAGAGATTCCAAACCTGCACACGTTTGCCGTAGGAATGAAGGACCAGGACGGGAGTTTGAGCGACGATCTCAAGGCCGGCCGAATCGCTGCCGAGCATATCGGCTCCACCCATCATGAACTCATCTTTACGGAGGAGGACTACTACCGGGCGTTGCCCACGGTGATTCATAAGTTGGAAAGCTACGATCCATCTCTGGTGCGATGTGCGGTTCCCTGTTTCTTTACGTGCAAACTTGCTTCTGATTATGTAACGGTAGTACTGACCGGCGAGGGTGCGGACGAGATCTTTGCGGGCTACCACTACATGAAACGTTTGCCCGTGAATCGACTGAATCATGAAGTGCGACGCAATCTCAATACCTTACACAATATCAATTTGCAAAGAGCCGACCGGATCGGCATGCTCTTTAGTCTGGAACTGAGGGTACCCTTCTTGGACGTTCGAATGATTGACCTGGCCCTAAAAATGTCGCCCAAATTGAAAATCAAGAAGTCCAATGAAGACCGGATTGAGAAATGGATTCTTCGGAGAGCATTTGAAGGTACCGATTATATTCCCGAGGAAATACTCTGGCGATACAAGGCTCAGTATACTCAAGGAGCGGGCTGTGAACAGCTGGGCGAGAAGCTGGCACACTTAGAAATAAGCGATAAAGAATATCGGCAGATAAAGCGGGACAACCCCCAAGCGTCAATCAACGGCCGCGAGGCCGCATACTACTTTAAAATCTTTCGCCGGTTTCATCCGCAAGACTCCATCCTGCCCTCCATTGGTATTTGGAAAGGTTTCGATTTTGATGAAGAACGCCAGCAGATATCAGGTACGGTATAACAGCGCGTGCGTTTAACTCCGGATAATCAGTAGTATGCACAAATAACGGTGCATGGATGCACTTTTTTATGTGCATTATTATGTCTTATCACATCCTTCAGCTATCCCCTTTTAAGTCAATTCTTAAATTTTAAATTATTTTTGCAATGCATCATGTTTGTCTGAAAGAGCTATTAAATCAAAGTACTATGAATACTTCCGGTTGAAGTAACTTCTTTTGGATATCGCCTGTATCAGAAAAGAAAAAAGTTCTGGCACAAGTCTTGCTGAGAAAAATGGCGAATGAAGCAATAATTTGCATTCACACGAAATCAGGTTTCGAGGGAAGCAAGGTACTCTTGCACCGCAGGCCGACTTACTGGCCGGTTAAAGCTAACCAAGATTTTTCATTCCGCCTTAAGATACGCCACAGTATATTTTTTCAGGTTTGAAAAATTATAGTTGGGTTAAAAATAATTTGAAAATGTGCGAGATGCTCATGAAAAAAGTCATGATCTTTATTGCAGGGTTGTGTTTTGTTATTATTTGGGCAATCAAAATACAAGTAGATAAAAATACTGCCGCTTTAGATTTTTCTCTCAGGGAATATAGCATACCGAGAGAGATTCAATATCACTTTACCCTTCAGAACAAATCCAACCGGTTACTCAAACATGCCGAATTCTGGACCTGTGCACCGGTTAAGCTGACCGCAACACAACACTGCTTCCGAATTCAAAGCTCTCATCCCTATGAGTTGATAACAGATGTCCTGGGCAATCAGATTCTCAATTTTACATTTGATGAATTTTTACCCTATGGAACCCGGATTATTACCGTCAAGGCAATGATCTTATTTTCAAACAGGGCAAATCCAATGGCGGTATCTGATGTGCAAACATTTCTCAAACCCGAGAAATATATCGAATCGGATAACCCTGAGCTTTGCCGTTTAGCAAAGAAACTAAAGGATACCAAGCCATTAAAAACTGCGGAGAGAACTTTCCAGTGGGTTGTCGATAACGTTCAATATGCCGGATATTCGAGAAATGAACGTGGTGCCCTTTATGCGCTTCGACACAGGCAGGGGGACTGTACAGAGTTCATGTATCTTTTTACGGCCCTGTGCCGGGCGAACCATATCCCGGCTCGCTGCATGGGCGGATATATTTGTAAAGAAAATATTATCTTGAAGCCTGCAAATTATCATAACTGGGCGGAGTTTTACATAGATGGCGAATGGAGGATTAGCGATCCCCAAAAAAAGGTTTTTATGAAAGACGCATCAAACTACATTGCCATGCGGTTAATCAGAGAATCCAGAAATGAGTACGCGTTGCAATTTAACAGGTATCGGTTCAAAGGTGAAGGCTTGAACATAAAAATGAGTTCATAGACACGATTATACTAAAGTATGCACAGATAATTATGCATGCCTATGTCTGATGAGGAAGAAAATGGGAAAGAAAATTATTTTAACAGAGCATACGGCACTATTCTTACTGCAATTATATTCATTGATTATAATTGGCGTATTACTTGTTTTTTCGGACTTTTCTTATGCTTCCGACGAAACCGTTTGTGCACAGGTAAAGATCGAAATCAGGCAGGAAATGACCCTGGAGCGACAGGCTTTTGATGCACACATGCATATCCATAACGGTCTTTCTCATATTACGTTACAGAATGTGGATGTAAATGTTTCCTTTACTGACGAGGAGGGAAACAGCGTTCTCGCAAGCTCCAATCCCGCCAATACCGATGCTCTTTTTTATATTCGCGTGGACTCAATGGACAATATTGAGAACATAGATGGCTCCGGAACCATAAATCCTTCTTCTGCAGCGGACATTCATTGGTTGATTATTCCAGTTTCCGGATCGTCAAATGGACTGATACAGGGGGCGCTTTATTATATAGGGGCGACGCTGACCTACACCATCGGCGGAGAAGAGATCGTTACGGAAGTGTCTCCGGATTATATATTTGTCAAACCGATGCCTGAGTTGGCCCTGGATTATTTTCTTCCAACAGATGTTTATGGTGATGATGCCTTCAGCACGGAGATCGAGCCTCCGGTTCCTTTTTCTTTAGGTGTTCGCGTAAAAAATAACGGACTGGGTGTGGCCAGAAATTTAAAAATTGACTCGGCTCAGCCGAAAATTGTTGAAAATGAACAGGGCCTGTTGATGGGTTTTTCCATCCAGGGGAGTGAGGTTGACGGACAGCCGGCCAGCGATAGCTTGCTGGTCAATTTCGGAGACATCGATCCCAACACCTCGGGAATGGCCCGTTGGATCATGATATGTACGTTATCCGGTCAATTCGTGGACTTTACAGCCGAGTTCTCCCATTCAGATGAGTTGGGTGGAGAACTCACTTCATTATTAGCGGGCGTCAATACTCATTTTTTAGTTCGAGATGCTCTGGTGGACCTTCCAGGACGGGACGCTATCCGCGATTTTTTAGCTAAAGACGGAGATATATACCGGGTCTACGAATCGGACAGCGCCGATACTGTTGTTTTAGATCAGTCGGCTTCATCAACCCTGCAGTTTGAGGGACAAACCGGATCAAAGTTTTATTATACCTTGTCTACACCTTTAACCGCAGGGTTTATGTATGTAAAATTATCGGATCCCTATAACGGGCAGAAGATGATTGCCGAAGCGCATCGCAGTGACGGCAAGCTGATTAAAACTGAAAATGTCTGGTTTTCCAAAACCAGAAACGGACAAAACTGGAATTATTTTATCAACCTTTTTGATGCCAACACAACCGGCGCCTACACCATTAAATTTGATGATGTTGCTTTTTTACTCCAGCCGCCGGTGCTCCAGTTCATCCCGGATCGAACGCGTTCGGAAGGTCATCAGCTCTCTTTTATTGTCGAGGCTTTTGATCCCAACGGCACAACTCCTGTGCTTTCCGCCTCACCGCTTCCGGCAGGCGCCGATTTTATTGATCAGGAAAACGGGATCGGCGTCTTTGACTGGACACCGGTCGAAGGCCAGTCCGGAACCTATACAATTACGTTTAAAGCTTTCGACGGCACACTGGAGGATTCCCAGCAGGCGGTTCTTACCATAACTTCCGGTAACGATTCAGACAATGACGGTATGCCGGACGATTGGGAGGTGCGGTATTTTGGCAGTATGGATAGAGACGGCACCGGTGATTTTGACGGCGACGGAATATCCGATTTGAATGAATACCTGAACGGCATGGATCTCGCATCGAGCAATGCCCCGAGCATACCGAACATCGTCTCACCCCAAGACGCTTCTGAGGTAACCGGTTTGCAGCCCGCTCTGGTTATCGCAAACAGCACTGATCCGGATTCGGATCCGGTAACCTATACGTTTGAGGTATATGTTGACGAGGCGGTGACCGGTTTTGTGGACGGCCAATCCGATGTCTCCGAAGGGACGGAGAGCACATCCTGGACTGTTTCCCAGGGGCTTGAAGATAACACCTGGTATTATTGGCGGGTCAGAGCTTCGGACGGCGTTGGGTTCAGTGCCTGGGCCTACGGTCGTTTTTTTGTGAATACGGCCAACGATCCTCCGGGTGCATTTAACATCAGCAGTCCGGCAGACGGTTCCGAAGTGGATACGGTAACGCCTGTTCTTGAAGTTACCAACAGCGTTGATGTGGATGAAGATCAACTCATGTATGCATTTAAGGTATATGCGGACAGCAGTCTAAGCATCCTGGTTGCTTCCGGCGAGAATATACCCGAAGGCAGCGCCGGAAGTACGTCCTGGACAGTGGACTCGCCATTGGATGACAATACCCGGTATTTCTGGCAGGCCATGACAACCGATAAGCACGGGGCCACAGCGGAAAGCCTGCCTGCGGAATTTTTCGTCAATACGGCGAATGATGCGTCCCTGGCACCGGTTATTTCATCACCGGTTAATGAGAGCGAGGTGCAAGTACAGGATTTGGATCTGGTGGCTGGCAATGCTCAGGACGTGGATAAAGACCAGTTCACCTATTTTTTTGAACTTGACACGGTGAATACCTTTGACAGTGCAGCCAGGCAGAGCTCCGGTGAGATTACAGAAGGCGAAGATTTCACAACTTGGCAGGTTTTCGGTCTTGACGATAATACCATGTACTTTTGGCGGGTAAAAGCCGGTGACGGATTTGCTCAGAGTCCGTGGGCTCAGGGGAACTTTTTTGTGAATACGGCCAACGATGCCCCATCATTACCGACGTTGAAGAATCCGGGCCAGGGTGCGTGGGTGGCAACGATAACACCGACGCTGGAACTGAATGCTTCCCAGGACCTTGATAATGACCAGCTTAGGTATCGGTTCGAGGTGTATGTGGATGAAGTCATGGACCAGTTGCTTGCCACAGGCGTATCAGGAAGTCCTGAATGGGTAGTCTCTGTGGAGCTAGGCGACAACACCTGGTACTACTGGAGAGCCCGGGCAGAAGACGAGCATGGGGCCGTCAGCGAGTGGATGGAAACAGTTTCGTTTTTTACGGACAAGAACGGAATTGATGATCCGCCGACCATTGTCATTCAAAAGCCGTCCAAGGATCTAATCACGGAATTCGATAGTATTCTGATTGAATGGGAGGACAGCAATCCCGAGACGGATGCCGACATTGCCCTTTACTATGATACTGACGCCTTCGGCGAGAACGGAACGCTCATAGTGTCGGGGCTAAAGGAAAATCCGGGTGGAGAAGATGATTACTATCTCTGGGATATTACGGCAGTGGTCGAAGGAACCTACTATGTTTACGGAACGATAACAGACGGAAATTCTTCCGCCGTGAGTTACGCACCGGGTGCCGTGACTATAGCCAGGCCACCCGAGGTGAGTATTACTTCTCCGCAATGCGGTTATGCGCTTCAGGACGGGGTGACATTTGAGGCGGTGGCATCCGATGACACCGAGATCGCCGAGGTTTACTTCTGTCTGCGCGAGCAGAACGGGGGCAACGGCATCCCCATCGGATACGAAGACCTGTCAAGCGTGTTCAATGACACCACCGGCCGGTGGGAATATGATTTTGAAACGATACAAATTTCGGATGGCTATTATGTTCTCCTTGCAAAGGCCGTAGATGTTTATGGAAATGAAGGGTGGAGCGATGTTGTATGGTTCAGCATTCGCAACTGGTCGGTCATTGAACTCCTTCCGGCTACTGAGAATAATAATGCGGGGCGAACCCTGCTGGTCAAGTTTGCATTAAGAATCGCTCCGGAAGTCGATCCCATAATGTCCTTTGTCTATAATGAGGAACTGGAAATTAGAATATACGAGCAGGAAAAGCCGAATCAAATTTTACAGGCGGCGTTTTTTGGCGATCGTTCTAAAGATTACAGGATTAATAACGACACCGAGCATTATATTACCAATTTTAAAACCGGCAAGAAACCGGCAGTTTACATGGTGGAGATCTGGAGAACCGGCAATAATTTCCTCGTGGGCTCCTTCTCCTTTGAGAAGTTTTTTAATAGAGGGTCGCTCAATGCTCAATATTGATGAACTCGCAAAAAGTCGTCACTCCAGCGAAAGCCGGAGTCCAGATGCTCTGCAACTATTTCCTGATTTTTAATGAAAACGGAGATCATTATGAAAAGATTGAAAAAATCATGCGAAAAAAAGGCCTGGAAAATACTTTTTATCTAACAGGCGGGTTAAACGCATACGAAAAATATTTGCAGCACCTGGTCCTTTGCCGGCAACCTAAAGACAGCCGGATACAAAGAATCGACAAATGCAAAAACTGCGGACCTGCAAAAGAAACAAAATAATCATAACCCCGCTAATATCTTCAGGAGGAAAGAATGTTTGATAAAAGATTATGTGTCCACAATTTATTTTATGGAGATTTTCCAGTTTCAAGATGGTTTCTTCTGATTATCATCATAGCCGGAATCAAACTTTTGTCAGGTACCGCGTTTGCTAAAGTGAATATACCGCAGTTCGAAGCAGTTACTGCAGCAGTGCCGACGGTGAATGGCGATGGAATTTTTTGCGAACTCTTCTTGGGAACAGGGGGTGGCAGGGCTCCACATCCGGATGATATTGCAGGGCGTGCCATTGACGCGATTTTGCTCAGTCCGCGGATTGACTTTCCACATCCGGAGAACACAGTGTCCATCGGTCGAAGTTTTCAGAACTTCTTTTCCGACACCATTTATGCTCCTGATGCTATCCGGGCCTTACAACCGAAAAACTTTATCCTGCGTGGTACCGCTTTGTTGAAGATTACCAATAGCCTGGACAGAAACACGGACACACCCGGGATCGATATCAGCATGAGAGTTGGAAGCGATGACGGTCATTACCTCATGGTGGGCAATCAATATTTAGGTAATTCTCCGGATCATGCTTTTAGGTGGTATGATTATAACCTGGTTTTCGAAGGTGAAGGTCTCTATGAACTCTACCTGCTTTTTGCAGCCAACAGCGCAGGGTATAGCGGACTTGAGCTGCAGTGGATGACAGGAACTGGCGATTGGGTAACCTTGCCGCAATCGCATATGTATCAGTCCTTCGAGATTTGCGAAAACAAGATTTTTTTCGAAGAATTTTCAGAGGGAACTTATCTTACCGACCAGTATGCGGAACAAGGTCTGGTTTTCAACGTGCTTAGCGGCGATTTGCAAATAACGGACGTATTGCCTCTGGAATTTGTCCCTGTTAGCGGTGATCGAGTTTTTGGTGACCCAAATGGTTTCCCTGCGGAAGAAGGTCAGGTTGAGTTGTTGTTCGTTGATCCCGTCACTGGTGCGCCGGCGACAACCAATTATTTTTCCTGCTTTGTGATTGATTCAGAGGAGACAGGCGCCACTCTGACAGCATATGGAGTGACAGGAGAGGTGGTACGGACCGTTACGGTAAACGCGGGTGGTGCCACACAGGAACAAATTGAATTCAGTGCGCCGGGGATTCGTCGAATTGAAATAACGCTGGGCTCCGGAGAAGATACTTCAGCGCTTGATAATCTTTGCTGGAACATACCAATTATAACGGATACGATTTCGCCCGAAGATGTCACCAGCCTCAGGACCGCATCTTACGAGAACCGGCTGGTTTTTACCTGGATGCATTCCGCAAATACCTTCGGTGACCTCGCTGGTTACAAGATCTATTTCAACGGTGTCACAGAGGGGGTTGTTCTTTCATCCGCGCAGAACAGTCATGAAGAAACCGGTCTTAATCCGTCCACCGGCTATCCCATCACCGTCAAGGCCTATGATACTAACGGCAATGAGAGCGCCGGTGTTTCAGTTACCGGCGTTACTATCCTGCCCAATCCGGTAAACCTTATTGCAACTCCATATACAGGGTATGTGAATTTAGCCTGGGACTCGGTGCAGCCGTCGGAATATGTAAAGCATTATCTTGTATATGTGAGCGAGAGCGATTTTAGCAGTGTTGAAGGGATGACTCCGAAACTGGTTACCGAATCGACGACAGCCGGTGTCGCCGGGTTGACCAATAATGCAACCTATTTCTTTGCCGTCACCACCGTGAATATCTCCGGCGGGGAAAAAACGGTGGTTTCCACTATTTCCGACGCGCCGGTTCCCGATACTTTAGGTCCGGCGGTTACCGGTGTAAAGATAGACAATGTTTTGCTTTCAAACGGCCATACAATTACGAAACCCTGTACATTTACAGCCAGTGCCTCGAGTCCTGCAGGTGTGAGCCGGATCGAATTTTATTTTGATGGAACCCTTATCTGTACGGATTTTAATCCTGAATATGTTTGCTACTTTAACACCAATGACGTGGAAGACGGCCCCCACACCCTGACTATCGTTGCTTTTGACACCCTCGGTAACAGCACCACCATAGAACGCACCGTTGTTGTAACTCTTGGTCTGCCGGCAGCGCCGACGATCACAGAGCCTGCCGGTGGGACGGTCACCAATCAGCCGGTTATCACCGTTTCCGGGATCGCAGAAAAATTTAACGAGGCCATGCTCTATAACAACAGTATGGCTACCGGAGACACGACGCACGTGGATTCCCTCGGCAACTTCAGTTTCTCACTGACCCTTACAGAGGGTGAAAACCGGATACAGGCCGCTGTCCGAAATCCTGCCGGAACCGGCCCTTTAAGCGCCCAGGTCATTGTTACGCTTGACACCGGCATGCCCTCCAGCCCAACGGGTCTTTCAGCTCAGGCCAAAGAGGGCGGTGTTGTCAAACTCACCTGGCAGCTGCCGTCGGAAACCTCGGTTGCAGGATACAATCTCTACCGGGCCCCGAACCCCTTTACCTCTTCGGCCCAAGCCGTAAAAGTCAACAGCAACCTGATAACCGGCACAATATATACGGATCTCCCTCCGCAGGAAGGGATCTGGTATTATCGTGCAAGCACCAAAGATATTGCCGGCAATGAAAGCACGGTGTCGAACGAAGCTTTGGCCGAGTCCGACAGCACCGCACCTGTTGCAGTTTTCATTGAATATCGCCCCCAGGGGAATTATGATCCTGTAATGCAGAGAATGGCGCCGGGCATGGTGAATCTGGTCTTAACGGTCAGTGAGCCGCTTCAGTTAATGCCGTTTCTGAGCATAACGCCTGAAGGCGGAACTCCCATCTCTGTTGAGCTGACAAAAGATTCGGATCTGATCTATACCGGATTCTTTGCCATTTCAGACAGTACGCCAACGGGTACGGCCTGCGCCGTATTTTCCGGCAGGGACCTGGTGGGCAACCGTGGTACGGAGATCAATGCCGGTGCCTCAATCAAGATCGACACCCACGGTCCGGCTGTGAAGCGTATCGTTATCCTGCCGGACGACCCGATTCAAAATGATGAGCAAACTCCGGCTTCCGTTACCGTGACCATCGGCCTTGATGAAGAGATAAAGTCAGGCTCGGCGCCAAACCTCTCCTACCTTCTGTCCGGCCTGGGGCGCGACGCCGTTGGAATCAGTATGCTGTCCGAGATCACCACCCAGGCCGGGGATGATCAGACCTGGCAGGCGACTTTCGAACTTTCCGCCGATGCCGGGCTGACCCAGACCGAAACCTTCCGATTTATCTACCATGGTATCGATGATCTGGACAATATCAGTGATCATATTGACTGTGACAACCTGTTCCAGGTTTACCAGGGAGAACTGCCGCCGTTGAAACCGCCGCAGGGATTTGGAGGCGAGTCGCTGCCTGGCGGCAGGATTCGCCTCTTCTGGGAGGCGGTTACAGATGCTGTGGGGTATCAACTGTACCGGCAGGCACCGGATGAATCCGGTCTGACCGAGTATCAGCGAATTGATGTCGGTCTGGAATATATTGACGAGCCGGCTGAAGACGGTCTGTACACCTATGCCGTGGCCAGCATTCGATCAGAAAACGAGCGGGAAGCGATTAGCGGATTGAGCAATTCCGTGCAAGTGATGTCCGATTCCGTAGCACCGGGCGCGCCGATAAATCTTTCATTGGAACTGGTGAGTAACGGGATTGAGGCCCAGTGGGAACCCCCGCCGTATACGGAACCGATCAGCTATTTCCTTTATCGAGCCGATGTTCCTGAAATCATGTCGGTTGAGGGTCTCATGCCCCTGTCAATGGGCATCGCAGAGACTTTGGTGGTCGACCCCAATCCCTCACCATGCGAACATGCTTATGTGGTAACGTGCGTGGATAATGCCGGTAATGAATCTGAGCCGTCCAATTCCTTTTATCTGAATTTCGAACTGTTGCCGGTTTCAAGTCTCCAAGTGGTTCAGACCGACGATGATGCGCCGCAAGTTTCCTGGACCCATCCCGGGGGCGGTATCGCCGGATATGACATTTACCTTGGCGATAAAGACGACGGGATCAAGCTTAATTCCAAACCTCTTACTACCCTTTCTTACACGGATGCCGGGTATTCGGAAGACGAGCGAAAATACACGGTGATCGCCGTGGATCACAGCCAGGCAGAGAGTCCGGGTCGCAGTATCCTTCTGCCGGTCATTCGGGCGACGCTGAGTGCAGGAACCCTCATAAAACGGGGTATCATGAACCGCTTGGAATATGAGGTCAAAAACCTGTCCGAAACCTGGCTGGGCAATATCCGTTTGAAGGTCGATGTGAACGGCCGCAGCCACCTGTCCGAATCCTTCAGCCTCCAACCTCAAACATCCAACATCATTCCTGTCATCGTTGGCGGATATGATGAACTTGAGGATATCGTCGATCTGACCACAACCATTGAAATAACGCCGGATACCAACGAAAAAATTGAGATCGTGAGTACATCTCAAGTTGAAGTGGCCAACGGCATGGTCGTGCTGCAAATTCTAAACGATGAATTTACCCGGAGCGGATCCGGGAGCGTAAGATTTACCCTGAAAAATACGGGTCAGGCCGAAATCGAGATCACCACCGCCAGAAATTCCGGTGAGTTGTCGTCCGACGAGATCACATATTATCTCTTGGATGAAGATGAAAACGTGATCACCACCATGGCTTTTAAACAGGCTTTGGGTGATGGCGTTGTTACGCTTTCAAACGGCAATACCGTTGCCCGCATACCGGCCGGAGAAACCTTTACCTCCGGGCCGATACCCATTCCGGTGCCGGGCAACGTTCCGGACGACATGATTTTGAAACTCTCCGTCGCCCATATGTATTATCATCAGGCACAGGCCGACCAGGTGAAAATGAAGGGTCTGTCCGGTACCCACCCGGTGACCTTGATCGAAACTGCTTATTACGGAGAGGTGACGTCCATTTTGCCCCGGAGTTCAATTGGCGATCAGGACATTGTGATCACCGGCCGGGCAATTGAGCGGGCCACCGGCGCTTTTTTGCCGGGTGTACCCCTGAAGCTTGTGATTACCCTGGACGGTTTCGAGCGTGAATACAAGGTGTTTACGGACGATGCCGGGAGTTTTGCCTGCAATTTCAGGCCGTTTTCAGGAGAAGCCGGGATATACACGGTGCGGGCTGTACATCCGGATCTTACCGATCGACCGGTGCACGGGCAGTTTGTCATCAAGCGGATCAGCATTCATCCGAAGACGATCAGCCTGAGCATTCCTGTCAATTACGAGCAGACCGTCAATATTCGGGTCAATTGCGGCGACGGAACCGAGGTGAACACCCTGAGACTGGTCTATGAGGAAGACGACCAGCTACACGGTGTGTTCCCGGAGGGCGTTCATATTACTCCAAGTGCGTCAATTCCATTTTTGGGTTCCGGACAGTCGGGAACGTTGAGCTTTTCTATTTGGGCTGACAATACGGCTGCACAAACAGGGTCGCTGGTTTTAAAAGTGAAAAGCGATGAGACCGGGGAGGATGCCTGGGAATATATACCGATCAACACCAGTTTTTCCGAGGCTCAACCCGTGCTCACTTTCAAACCGGATCATGTGGAAACCGGCGTTGCTCACAATGACACGGTTACGGAAACCGTGGTTTTAAAAAACGATGGACTGGAGGATATGTATGATGTTTCCCTCGTTCTGATCAATCAGGACGGGAGCCCGTCTCCTTCATGGGCCTATTTGAATGCATCGCCAAACCAGAGGATCCTTGGTTTAGGAGAAAGTCGCGAAATAAGCGCGTCCTTTTCCCCCACGGAATCCGTACCCGAGGGGATTTATCCGTTTTATCTCAGGGTAACCAGTTCCAATTATCAGACCGTTGACATCGGTATATATGCTTCGGTGACGTTGAGCGGTATTGGAAACGTCTTGTTTAAAGTGTCCGATATCTATACCGGAACACTTGACATAAACCAAGAACCTGTTCAGGGCCTGGCCGGGGCCAGGATTCGCGTGCAGAACGAGGCGGTGTTAACCGAGGAATACACCCTGACCACGGACAGTATTGGCGAGGCGGAATTTACGGATCTTTCCGCCGGCCCCTACAAATGCCGTATTACGGCGGACAACCACCATGAGTATATCGGTCGTTTCCGGATAAAGCCGGGCATCACCGCAACCCAAGAGGTTTTTCTGGATTACAATCTGGTTACCGTGGAATGGGAAGTCAATGAGATCACCATTGAGGACAAATATGAAATCGTACTTTCGGCCGTCTATGAAACCGATGTTCCGGCGCCCGTGCTGGTGATCGAACCGGTTTCGGTCAGCTTACCGCCCATGAAGTCCGGTGATGTATTTAACGGGGAGTTTACCCTGACCAACTACGGGTTGGTGCGGGCCGACGATATTAAATTTACACTGCCTGCCGATAATCAGCATTTTACTTATGAAATATTAGGGGGCCTGCCCGACAGCCTGGGGGCCAAAGAACGTATCACGGTGCCTTTTCGGGTGATCTGTTTGCAGTCTTTGGACCAGGAAGAAGACGGGCAAGGCAGTGGGGGTGGCAGTTGCTATTATATAAGGTGCATGGTGGTGGACTATGTCTATGAATGTGTCAATGGCGTTTGGAGATGGGCAGATGTTCAGGCTTGCTGGACCTATAGCTACGGGGACTGTTCCGAAGGGGTTGGTGGTGGCGGCGGTTTCTGGTATGTGAGCGGCGATGGCGGCGGTGGTGGTGGCGGATATACTCCCTCGCTGGAACCAATTAAAGGGCTGAACTGTTTTCCTGCTTTTGACAGAAAGGAATGCTTTAATGATATATGTTGCATCCAAAGAAAAGAAACCACTCGAGACAGCAAGGAAGAGACGTTTTCTTCAGTAAATACATTGATGCGGGAATATAACCGGGATCATGTGGATCTGGCCGTCAAAGTTCCGGGTGGAACCATCGAGGCCGGTCGATGGTACTACGGCAACCGGTGGTGGTTTGAGCATGAGCGCAACCGTTTGAGCTTTAATCCGGATTCTTTGGGAACGGGTATTAAATCCATTGACAAGGGCGGTGTTGTTTACCTGGCGTCAACCGTGGATTCGGATCTTTATGTCCATGAAGATATTTACCGGATCAGACGTGAAGGTGATGGAACCTATCGCTGGTCGGATAAATCCGGCAACTGGAAAACCTTCGACGACCTGGGTCGGATGACTGCCTACGGCACCCGTACTGGCGTTGTGGCCGGGCTTTTGTATGAAACCGGTGAAAACGGAAGGCTTACGGGGTATACCGACAGAAACGACACCCCGGTCCTCTGGATCGAACATAACCAGGACGGCCTGATTTCCGCTGTCTATGACTTGGAAAACCGGCGGGTCGAGTATGCCTATTCGAACGGTGTGTTGAACACGGTGACCGATGTTCTTGAAAATGATACCACTTATGAATACGATGGTGAAAGCAGAATCGTCAGAACCGTGGATGCGGCTGGCAGGGAAACGATCGTGACCTATGATGACTACGGCAGCGTGGCATCGGTGGTGGACAGCCAGGGCAAGGGCCATTTCTTTGAGTTCGATTATGACACTGCCAAGAAAGAATACTATTCCCGCACCCGGTCCTCGGCCGGAAAGATCAAGGAAGTCTGGTTTGATCGATTTGGCGATACCCGGCGGGTGGATGTCAACGGCAGAACCATCAAAAGCATTGCCAAAGACGGCCGCAATCTTATCATTACGGATGATATCGGGGATATTACCCGCAAGAAATTTGATGAATGGGACAACCTGACCCAAGTGGTTTATCCGGATGGGTCCATGGTTTCTTATGAGTATGAGCATACGTTCAACCGGCGCACAAAAGAGACCGATGAAAACGGAATCATTACGGAATTTGAATATGACGGCAGAGGCAATCTGACCCGAAAAGTGGAGGCTTCGGGCAGCGCCGATGAACGGGTCATGGAATACACCTATGATGCGGACGGCAATCTGTTGAGCACCCGGTGTGTCGGGGATGCAGATACTATCCAAGCGCTCACCGTCATGGAATATGATTACAACGGCAACATGACGTCATTAAGTGATCCTGAAAATAATGTCACCCGGTTTACCTCACATGACATCATGGGAAATGTATTGGCTATGGAAGATGCCCGAGACAAAACATGGACCTATGAATACGATGATGCCGGACGGTTGAAAACGGCAACCGATCCTTTGAACAACACAACTCAAATGTTTTACGATGGTGCAGGCAATAAGATAAAGGAGATCGATGCTCAAAGCAAAGAGAAACTTTTTGAATATGATGTTCGCGATAATCTGATAAAGACCACAGTGGTGATGAATCCTGAGGCTCCTGAGAACAATAGTATTACGGTATTTGAATATAATTCTGACAGCAAGCTTATTGAACAAACCGATGGTGAGGGGAAGGTGATCAATTACCAGTATGATTCCGAGGGTCGTCTGACCAAAACCATTGACGGAAACGGAAACGAGATATCCGTGGAATATTCAGACACGGACGGTTCAGGGTGCAGTTCATGTTCGGGAGGCAGTGTGGTTCAGCCTTCACGGGTGATCTACCCGACATTTTCAAAAGAATTTCTTTACGATGCGCGAAGCAGAAAGACCAAAGAAAAAGACGTGTTAAGCGACACCGAGTCGTATGTCACCAACTTTTCCTATGATGCTGCCGGCAATCTGGTTGCCAAGACTGACAAGGAGTCCAAGACCACGTTGTATGTCTATGATGCGCTGAATCGCCTATCAGCCGTAACCGATCCGGCGGCCGGAGTTACCGAATACAGCTACGACAATCGCGACAACCTGATTGAGCTTAAAGATGCCAACGAAAATGTTACCCGATTCGAGTATGACAAGAACAACCGGTTGACAAGAGAGGTCCGGCCCATGGGTGAAGAAACCACCTACGCATATGACGAAGCCGGAAACCTGATTCATAAAATCGATGCCAAGAACCAACGAACGGCATATGTGTATGACGACGCCGGGAGATTAACAGACATTAAATATTTTAATCCTGCTGATCATGTAAATCCTGTCAAAACAGTTATTTTCACGTACGACAACGTCGGTAATCTGACCGGCTATGACGACGGTACAACTTCGGCGACGTACGATTATGATGCAGTATATCGGAAGGTTGCTGAAGCGGTCAATTACGGTGCTTTTACCAAAAACAATACCTATACCTATCTAAAAAACGGCCTCAAGGAAACCTTCACCGGGCCGGACAATATTACTTACGGGTATCTTTATGACGCAAACAATCAGTTGGTCGGAGTTCAGATGCCGAACAGCGGTTTTATTACCATCAATGCACACCATTGGAACCGGCCGGCCAATATGATTCTGCCGGGTGGGAGCACCAGGGAATATGACTATGATCCGTTGATGCGGATCCAGCAGATTACAGCCAAAGATCCGGGTCAGAATATTTTGATGAATTATCACTACACTTATGATAAAATGGATAACATCACCGCCAAACAGACCGAACATGGGAATTACGACTATGGGTATGACGATCTGTACAGACTGACAACAGTTGATAATCCGGTGCAGGATGATGAAGCATTTACTTACGATCCTGTTGGCAATCGACTCACGGCGGCCGATACCACTAGCGACTGGTCTTACAACCATAACAACGAGCTTGGCGGTTATGACGATGTATCCTACGAGTACGATGCCAACGGCAA
This sequence comes from uncultured Desulfobacteraceae bacterium, assembly GCA_964410925.1. Lineage (GTDB taxonomy): Bacteria > Desulfobacterota > Desulfobacteria > Desulfobacterales > UBA11574 > S5133MH16. Next base: position 4,601 of record CAYPIW010000096.1, on the reverse strand, counting down.
CATGACCCAAAAGATTGTTGCCAGCGTGGTGACAAAGTTCTTTTACAATTTGGAAGATCGGTTGGAACGTGTAGAGGATGGTGTGGGGACTGTAATAGCCGCATATTATTACGATCCCTTCGGCAGAAGACTTTGGAAAGAGGTATTAGGAGTCAGGACTTACTTTCATTATGCCGATGAGGGCTTGGTGGCGGAATTGAATGCATCAGGCAATGCAACCAAATCTTACGGTTACAAACCCGGCTCCACTTGGACCACTGATCCACTGTTCATGAAAATCGGTACCGATTATTACTTCTACCAAAACGACCATTTAGGAACACCGCAGAAGATGACTGGTGTCAACGGAGCAGTAGTCTGGACAGCGAAGTACTCCTCTTTTGGTGAAGCATCAGTTGATGGTTCTTCCACAATTACAAATAATCTTCGCTTTGCTGGTCAATACATTGACCAAGAAACCGGACTACATTATAATTGGAACCGGTACTACGATCCTTCCACAGGAAGATATTTTAGAGTTGATCCTCTATGGCTTTCAGGAGAAATGAATTTATATTTATATAGTTTAGATAATCCTTCGAAATTATTTGATCCTTATGGGTTAAAATGCCTTATCACTTATAGCGATCCTTATTTAGGAGCCGAACCCCTTCATCAATGGGAAGTGGTGGGAACAGAAGGCATGTACTCTGCAATATTACTTAATATTTTATTAGAGTATGGTGCAAGTAGGTATCTAAAGGTTCCTATTCCAATAAACCCAGAATGGTTCACATATACAAAGCGCCATACTATATATCAGCTTCTTAAAGTTTATATTGATTATTATGAAACTTGTTATGATGATTGCACAGGTGACAAGATCTCAGGCCCAACTTTCATATTTACTGGTGAAACTGGTGATACAGATGAAGTAATAATAAAAGAATGGATCGAAGAACTTAATTTGGCCAGTCAAAACAAATAGAAAATAAAGAATAAGATGATAAAATTAATAAAAAAGAAATATATTCAAATAACTTTATCTTTACTACTTTTAGTCCTCGCAATTATTTATTTATTAAGTCACAACTTAAATTTACTGTATATAATTACTGAAGGCTCTGATAAACCTTCGAAAACTTACTACTGGACAATAGAAAGAATTTATAAAATAGCAGAACGTAAGGAGGATATAGGCCATAATATTCTTAGAGAACTCAAAAGTGGTAAAAATTTATATTTGCATAATATTTATATACAGCTAATTGGTATAATAGGCGTAAAGGATGCAGTTGGATATTTAAATAGAGCATTCGTTGATTGCCAAAATGATAAAAATAATCAAAGTAAAATTTACCATATAGTAGATAGTTTTGGTCTTATAGGAAATGAAAAAATTGTTCCTTTTTTAGAGAAACTTCTTGATAATTATGAAAAATATGACCTTAAATTAACACGTTACTCTATAGCAAGAGCGTTATTTCTTATTACAGGAAAGTCATATAAGTATATAAGCAAAGATGGAAAATATTCAAAAATTACAGTATCTGATGAACTGCAAAAAGCTAGAGAAGTTATTGTTTCCTCTAAAGGACGGAAAAGAACATTTGATGAGATGCTGATATTAGATAAGTTATTGAGGCCTCCAGGCTGGGAGGGCATAGAAAGATACCATTAGCTGATAAAAAATTTACTGTACAAAGAGGGACGGGGTTGAATTTAGGCGTTTCTTTTTCAATTGTTTGGACGTTAACTGGGACGGTGTTGAAATTGAGCGTTTCTTATTTTTTTATTTGTGTGTTGAAATGAATTCACATGCCACGTCAAGCCAGAATAGATGCGCCAGGTGCCTTGCATCATATCATATGCAGAGGTATCGAGCGACGAAACATTTTTAAAGACAATACCGATCGAAATCGGTTTTTGGAAAGACTCGGTTCTGTTTTGCAAAAGACCTCCACGCCCTGCTATGGCTGGGCGTTGATTCCAAATAACATTTCCATCTTCTTTTAAAAACCGGCAAAGAGCCGATTGCTCAAATTATGCGACGACTTCTGACCAGTTATGCGGTTACTTTTAACCGCCGTCATCGCCGTTACGGCCGTTTATTTCAAAATCGCTATAAATTGATTTTGTGTCAGGAAAACACTCACCTTCTGGAACTGGTGAGCTATATCCATTTAAATCCGATTCGGGCCCGGATTGTAAAAGATTTAAAGTCGCTTGACAGGTATGCCTACACCGGGCACAGTATTATTATGGGAAAACGCAAAAATCTTTGGCAAGATACAGACTCGGTATTGCAGCTCTTTGGTAAGAGCAACTATGCGGCACGAAAAAAGTACAGAGACTTTGTGGAAAAACGCATCGGTCAGGGACGAAATCCGGAGATGACCGGAGGAGGATTATTAAAGAGTATCGGTGGTTGGGGCGTATCAAAATCGATGCGAAGGATGAAGATTCATATAAAGGCGGATGAGCGCATTTTAGGGGACAGTGATTTTGTGGAAAAAGTTCTGAGCAAGGCATCAGAGCAAATGGAACGAGAGTACCGCTTAAAGGCGGAAGGATGGACGCTGACAAGAATTACCGAAAGGGTTGCAGAAATCTTTGGCATTGAAAAAGACCAGGTGGTTGTCGCTGGAAAACAGCCCGATCGGGTACGTGCCCGTAGTGTTCTGGCATACTGCGCGATTCGGGATCTGGGCCTAACAGCAACTGAGGTTGGCAAGTACCTTGGGCTGAGCAAATCCGCTGTCAGTCGGGCGGTCAATAGAGGCCAAAAACTGATCGTCGATCAATTCTTGTTTCTGAAAGAATAGAAACGCGTAATTTCAACCCCGTCCCCCTTTACATTATTATGAAAATATTCAGTACTCACATTCAACGCTACTTGCCATAGTGCTGAGTCTATTGAGGTCGAAATCAGGTTTAGATTGTGAATATAAGTATTCAATATCATAAGCAAGCTCAAACCACAAGATATTGATTTTTGAGGAATGGTTTTACGAGGTTCCCCTTTTGGAATATACTGACAATATATTAGCCAGATTGAACGTTAAATTTGGTTAGGTATCAACACGTCCGAGGTCTACTTTTAAGACCTGTGATAGTATCCATTCAGATAAAAATATCATCACCCCCTAAATTCTGACATATGTCTGACAAATCCGAGAGAGGACCTGATTGTTTATAGCTTTTCTTGAAAATACGAAGCTGGATCAAAACCTTATTGTTGGCCTCATAATTCAAACATACATCACTGGAAGATCAAACTGCAAACGAGTCATCCGTGTGCTTTCGGTAAGCATGCGTGAAATGATGGCATGGGCATGATATGGTCGGCTTTCTCAAAACAGCAAAGGAGGAAAGCCAATGACGATTTCGGATCAACAGCATCAATCATTAACTATTGAAGCTATCTGTGAGCAATTTGAACAATGGGGTCAAACCAGAAAAAAGCGCACCGCTATCCCCGAGCATTTATGGGCCGCTGCTATTGAACTCTCAGAAAACCATTCAGTTTGTAAAATTTCCAAAATCCTTGGTTTGAATTACACCGACCTTCAAAAACGGATTCAGCAATCACGATCAAAGGATTTGCCTGAGACAATCCATCCAAAGTTTATTGGTTTCGAAATCGGCAATAAAGAATCCGCAGAGTACGTTATCGAAATGTCAGACCGAAACGGCGCGTCCATGAAGGCGCATATTAGAGGCTCGCATATTGATTTTCTTGAGCTGAGCAAGATCTTTTTCGGGCGTGCCATATGATTCAGATCACACCTCATATGCGGATACTGCTAGCGGTTGAACCTGTGGATTTTCGCAAGGGCATTGATGGGTTGGCTTCTCTGTGCCGAAAGGTCTTCAAGGCCGATCCTTTTTCGGGTAAGGTGTTTGTTTTTCGTAATCGCAGGAAAACAGCTATTAAAATCTTGCTTTATGACGGCCAGGGGTTTTGGATGTTTCAAAAAAGGCTGTCCAGGGGCAGGTTTCAATGGTGGCCGGAACCATCCGACCACCGATTGAACCCCTTACCGCCTTGCAATGCTCGACAAAGAACACCCTGAAATCATTTGTGCCAACGAATTTAACTACGGTAAAGGAGCGGCGCTGTTTTATACCAATTCCACCCAGCTCCCTGTAAACTACACGGATGATATTTTCGAAACCCTGATGCTACAGAATGATTTGCAGACCGAATATACGGGCGGAACAGTGCTGCATATTTACCTGGGAGAGCACAAAACGTCCCGATGGGATCTATACAGAAAATTCTTGGCCACGAAAAACGGAGTACAACTGAAATATACCTCCATTCCATCGGGACTGCTGAACGTGATGCAATTAGAATTTATGAAGAAGCAAACCAGCATTTTTCTCACACAGATTCTCACACAGATAAAAAAAAGGGTTAACCACAATTTGCTAACCCCTTGTTTTTATTGGTGCCCCCGGCAGGAATCGGACCTGCGGCACATGGATTAGGAATCCATTGCTCTATCCACTGAGCTACGGGGGCTATATTTAATTATATTAAATAATTATAAGCAGAGATAAAAAGGAAAAATTTACAATTAATCCATTGCTCTACTAAAAGATAGATATGAATTTTT
>CAYPIW010000095.1:0-29784 GCA_964410925.1 uncultured Desulfobacteraceae bacterium | reverse complement strand
ACCTGACACCAAAAAGTCTTGGATAGCAATTAGCAAACTGGTAATGCACCCTTTTATGTTGAGGAAAGCGCTTTATTTATCTGTGTCCGAACCTTCACTAATCGCTTTTTTCAGTTCCCGTATCTCCTTTTTCAATCCCTTCAATTCGTCTCCGGTTACAACATCCGCCTTTTTCATAAAATCTTTAACGGTCTGTTGTACCCTGTCTTCAAGTTTTTTTTGAGTTTCTTCATACCGTTTCTGAAGATCTTTCTGAAGTTCTTCAAGAAATTTCATCCCCTCATTTTCAGACATTTTACCTTTGGTTACAAGCTCTTTGGTCAAATCTTCGACCTCATCCTTTGCGAGTAACGCAAGACCGATACCGGTTAACATGGATTTTTTTATGATATTCAACATGAAAAGCCTCCTTTTTTTCTAACCGTTCAAGGTTCAAAGGTTCAAGTTCGAGATTGTTTTGAAAGATGAACGTCCAACATCGAACATTGAACATTGAACATTGAACATTGAACGTCGAATAATGATGTCGCTTCGCTCCTCAATTTATTCTAAAATCAAGTAAAATTCTTGCTCTTGTTTTTGTCTTTCATTCAACATTCGATGTTGGATGTTCGATGTTCATGTTTTTCAGTTGAACCTCTAAACCTTTGAACCTCTGAACCTTGAATGGTTACTCTTTTTTTTAAGTTTCTACTTCAACTTTCCGATAACCGCACTGGCAATGGTGTTCTTCTGAATCTCCTTTGTACCCTCATAAATCTCGGTAATCTTGGCATCCCGGTAAAAGCGCTCCACTTCATACTCTGCCATATATCCGTACCCTCCCAGAAGCTGGATGGCTTCGTCCGCAACTTCCACAGCAGCACGGGCCGCATACATCTTGGCCATGGATGTCAGCTTGGGATCGATACGGCCCTGGTCAAAATTCCAGGCAGCTTTATAAGTGATAAGTCGTGCAAGCTCAATTTTTGTAGCCATGTCCGCCAGTTTATGCTGTGTCACCTGGAATTGAGCAATTTTTCTGCCGAACTGTTCCCTTTGCTTTACATATGCCAATGCACGATCAAAAGCCCCTTGAGCCGTTCCCAATGCCTGAGCTGCAACCAGAATCCTGCTTTCATCAAAAAATTCCAGTACATGATAAAATCCTTTTCCCTGTTTCCCGATAAGATTTGAAGCGGGAATGCGAACATCCTTAAAAGTTATCTCGGCCGTGGACGTCATATGAATACCCATCTTATCCCCAACATCCATAGCGGATACGCCTTTTCGATCCGCCTCCACAAGAAAAAGGCTCATGCCGCGGTAAGTGGGTTTGCACTCGGGATCGGTCTGGCAGAGAACACAGAAAAAGGAGGCAAGTTCGCCGTTGGTAATGAATATTTTCGAGCCGTTTATAACCCATTCCTCTCCATCCGGTTCCGCTGATGTATTCATGGAAGTAATATCAGAGCCGTGATCCGCTTCTGTGAAAGCACCTGCGGAAAGCATTTCACCCTCTGCCACCGGCGGCAGAAATTTTTCTTTAAGTTCATCGCTTCCAAAACGTAAAATACATTCGGACCCGAAACCGGCGAGGATCAACGCACTGCCAATGGTGGAATCCCGGCTGCAAAACTCTTCGGCAACCAGAATATTCTCCAGAACCCCAAGACCCTGGCCGGAATATTTTTCCGGAAAGTGAATGCCGATAAAACCAAGTTCACCGGCTTTTTTCCATATTTTTTCCGGAAATTCGTGTTTTCTGTCAAGCTCAAGTGCAAGCTCCTTGAGAAACTCACCCTTGGCAAATTCTCTTGCCGCTTTTTGAATCTCTTTTTGTGACCTGGTCAGTTCAAAATCCATCCGCATACCCCATCGTTTAATGGTTTATATTTTTTTAAAAAATTAGCATACACCCCGATCTATTGCAAGGAGTTTGAATTTTTCAAACTGTTCAGCGGTTTTAAACCTCACATAACTAAAAGGTGCTTGACTGATCCGTTCACCTGACTTAATTTGTTTTTGTGGAATTGCCATTTTATTAACTTATCATCTTGGAGAGACTCTTTTAACGGTCTCCATGGAAAGGAATGACATAACATGCCGTTTTCAATCGCTCTTGCAGGAAAAGGAGGCACCGGGAAAACCACCGTGGCCGGACTGCTCATTAAATATCTGGTAAAGGTCAACAAAACACCGATCCTTGCGGTGGATGCAGACAGCAACGTAAACTTAAATGAGGTCCTCGGCCTTAAAGTGGCCGATACCCTGGGCAACGCCCGTGAAGAAATGAAAAAAGGGATCGTGCCCGGTGGAATGACCAAAGATGTTTTCATTTCAATGAAACTCCAGCAGGCTATTGTCGAGGATGACGGTTTCGACCTTATCGTCATGGGTCAACCCGAAGGCCCGGGGTGCTATTGTGCGGCAAACACGCTGCTGATAAATTTTCTGGATAAGCTGGTAGGAAATTATCCGTATATCGTCATGGACAACGAAGCCGGAATGGAACATATCAGCAGGTTGACCACCAACAATGTGGACATTCTTCTGACGATTTCCGATACATCCCGCCGCGGGCTTCAGGCGGCCATGAGAATTAATGATCTTGCAAAAGATCTGAACATCGGTGTCGCAAAAAGTTATCTGATTATCAATCAGGCGAAAGAATCACCGTCTGATACGGTTCTCAATCTCATTAAAGAAAACGGCCTGGAGCTTGCCGGAATCATACCTGAAGATAATATGGTCTACGAATACGACCTGGAGGGACGCCCGACCATTGAGCTGCCTGAGGAAAATAAATCCGTTAAAGCCGCATTTGAGATATTTGAAAAGATTATCAAGTAATTTTTTTGGTTAATATATGAAAAAAACAGGTTTTTTGTATGATGAAAGATATCTGAGCCACAACACCGGTCCTAACCATCCTGAATCACCCGAAAGACTCAAGGCGATTTATCAGGGAATAAAAAACGCCGATCTTCTCCCTAAACTGACCTTAATTCAGGCCAGACGGGCAGAGTTAAAGTGGATCGAAACGGTCCATTCAAAAAATTATATTAAACGTTTTGAAGATGCCTGTCATTCGGGCAATTCCACGTTTGACTATTCGGACAACCAGATTTGTGCCGAAACTTTTGAGACTGCGCTTCTGGCCGTGGGAGGCATACTGGAAGCGATACGACTTATCATGACAGGCAAACTTGACAATGTTTTTTGTGCGGTCAGACCCCCGGGGCATCATGCTGAATATGATGCAGCCGTGGGATTCTGCTATTTCAACAACGTTGCAATAGCCGCCAGATATCTTCAAATAGAATGGGGCATCCAGCGGGTGGGGATCGTGGATTTCGATGTGCATCACGGGAACGGTACCCAGCATATTTTTGAGGAAGATCCTTCGGTATTTTATTATTCCATTCATCAGCATCCCACATTCGCTTTTCCTGGAACCGGACGCGTTTTTGAAACCGGCAATGGCGAAGGAGTCGGAGCAACCCGGAACTATCCGGTGTTACCGGGTCAGGGGGATAAAGAATACCAGAGTCTTGTGGAAAAAGATCTTTTGCCGGTTTTGAGCGCATTCAGCCCTGAAGTGATCCTGGTGTCCGCAGGCTTTGATGCCCATGTTGACGACGATATGTCAGACATTCTTCTCTCAACACAAGGATATTCAAGGCTAATGCAACGGATCGTTGCGCTGGCGGCACTGTACTCGGACGGAAGGCTGATTTCCGTGCTTGAGGGAGGATACTGCATAGAACGCCTTCCGGAACTGGCCGCGAACCATGTTGAAATTTTATTGAATGCCTAATATTTTTAACCATTGGAGGAAACAATGTTCATCAGCAAAATAATGACCGGAAATACCGCCACCATTGACATAGACGCTGATATTTCACAGGCACGAAAAATAATGTCCGAAAATAACTTCCGCCACCTTCCCGTGGTCGACAAAAATAATTTTCTCATCGGAATAGTTACGGATCGAGATATCAGAAGCGTCTCGCCGTCTCCCCATATAACCGGGGACAACGGCATGGAAGCATTGAAACGTTTTTCAGGAATTAAAATAAAAGATGTCATGACAAAAAATCCGGTCACCCTCTCCCCGTTAGATACCCTTCAAGACGCCCTTATCCTGTTACAAAAAGAACGTTTCGGAGCGTTTCCCGTTGTCGATGAACAAAAAAAACTTATAGGTATTGTTTCCGTCCGTGATCTTTTACGCGAATTTATCAATGTTCTGGGGTTGGAAGAACCCGGAATGCTTTTATGCATTATTGTGGAAAATAAACTCGGGCAAATGAAAAAAATTGTTGATGCCATTACCGAAGAGCATGTTTCATTTGGCAGTGTTCTGGTTTCCAGATACTGGGAAAAAGGAAAACGGGCTGTTTTTCCATACCTTTTAACTCAAAACATTGCCCCGTTGAAAAAAAAACTAAAAAACATGGGATACACCATACTGGACCCAATGGACTGGTATATGGATCATTTACCCCAAAATGACTGAAGAAAAACACAGATCCGAAAATAACGATAAATTTCCGGATACCCCTTACAAAGATCTTTATATATACTATGTTCAAGGCCAATTGAAGCCGGACATAAAAATATCCGACAAAAATTTTATCGGCAACTGGCAGGAAGATGAGTTCTCTTTTCTTTTCTTCGCCAAACCTTCCCGTGGTGAAGTGGAAAAATTATTAACCGCACACCCGGAACTGACCCTTGTTGACGAATTTCATATGACCTACGACCAATGGCAGGGAACAAAGATCACTCCCTTTGAAGTCGGTCGGTTCCGCATCATCCCTTCCTGGCAAAAGCAATGCAAAAAAATGAGCTCATGCCGTAACCAACTGTCCATCTTTCTGGATCCAGGCGTTGTATTCGGCGCCGGAACCCATACCACAACACAGAACTGCCTTAAAGCCCTTGAACGGGTATTCAGCCGGGAAAAGATCGAGTCGGTTCTGGATCTCGGAACCGGGACCGGACTCCTTGCTCTGGCCGCAGCCCGGCTGGATTGCAAAACTATACTTGCAGTGGATTTTAATTTTTTAGCTGCAAGCACGGCATTAAGGAATGTTCGTTTAAACCGGTTGCAAGATCGGATTATAATTGTTCAGGGGCGTGCCGAGGATTTTATTGACTCACCTTCGGATCTTGTGATAGCAAACATACACTATGATGTTATGAAATGTCTCATAGCTTCGCCGGGGTTTTTTAACAATAAATGGTTTATTCTGTCCGGCCTGTTACGCAGTCAGGCAGGGGATTTGCTTTACGAACTATCTCAAAAACAAGTCCGAATCGTAAAAAAATGGGAACGTGACGGCATCTGGCATACTTTTTTAGGAAAGACAGGTTGAAATTACCTGTCAAATTGTTTTGAAGGTGCTTATGGTTATCAAGTGTTGGGGGTCGAGAGGCTCCATTCCTGTCTCAGGGACAGACTATATTAAATACGGAGGGGATACGACCTGTATCGAAATCAGAACCAAAAGTGACGATATCATCGTCATCGATGCCGGAACCGGAATACGGAGACTCGGCAACAGGTTAATGGATGAAAATCAGTATAAGTATAATTTCATCTTCACTCACGCCCATTGGGATCATGTAATGGGATTTCCTTTTTTTAAGCCTCTTTATAGCGAAAAAGTCGAGCTTATGTTGTATAGATGTCCCTTTCACGCCAAATTTGTGGAAACCATACTCTCCAAGCTTATGGCCCCGCCGTACTTCCCGGTAAAATATTCTGAGATAAAAGCAAAAATGGAATATCTGGGAGCATTCACTACAGCATTCGAAATAGGCTCCGTAACCGTAACACCCATTCAGCTCAATCATCCCGACAACGGCAGCGGATACAAATTTACCGAAGATGGGAAATCTTTTGTCTTTCTGACAGACAATGAACTCGGTTTTGTCCATCCCGGGGGGCTTTCGTATAAAGATTACCTCGAATTTTCCACAGGCGCCGACCTGCTTATCCATGATGCCGAGTACACGCCGGAAGAATATAAATCAAAAATAAAATGGGGGCACTCCGTATTTACCAATGCCCTTGATCTTGCGCTTGAGGCCGGTGTCGGGCAGCTGGGCTTGTTTCATTTGAACCAGGAACGCACAGACCGGCAAATGGATGAAATCGTCGAGACCTGCCGGCAACGTATCTTAGGCAAACAAAACAAATTTAAATGCTTCGCAGTGGAATGTGATATGATATTTAATTTGTAACTCGGCGTGCACCGTTTTCTTTCTCCATGATTATCACTAATCATATTCATAAAGCAGCCAGAGATCTGGTTCATTCAAAAAATGTTGTGGCATTGACTGGCGCAGGAATCTCTGTGGAGAGCGGAATTCCCCCTTTCAGAGGAAAAGGCGGGCTATGGGAAAAATTCGACCCCATGGAATATGCTCACATCAATGCTTTTAAAAAAGATCCGGCAAAGGTCTGGGATGTTTTGATCAGAGGAATGAAAGAAATCATCGACACCGCCAGACCCAATGATGCCCACAACGGCTTGGCCAGACTTGAAGAAATGGGGATATTACAAACCATTATCACTCAGAATGTGGATGGACTTCACCAGATGGCCGGCAATACGGATGTTATCGAATTTCACGGAAATTTTGCATGGCAGAAGTGCATGGACTGTAACCGCAGATTAGAAACAGCCGAAATCGATCTCGCCCAAATTCCTCCCCGGTGCAACTGCGGCGGGATTTACAGACCCGAGTGTGTGTTCTTTGGGGAAATGATACCGCCGCAAGACTTGTATCGCTCCAAAAAGGTCTCCTCGGAGTGTGATATCATGCTGGTTATCGGAACATCCGCCCTTATTCAGCCTGCGGCCTTCATGCCGACAATTGCAAAGCGTGCCGGCGCAAAAATTATAGAAATCAATACGGAAAGAACACCACTTACCAGAGGAACCAGCGATTATATCCTTATGGGAAAGGCCGGAGAAATAATGAAACGTTTAACCTATGAGATTGATCGTCTGCGTTAGAGCTTTCAAATGGTTAGTTTCTTAATTGTAAAGTGCCTTAAGTGATCTAAAGTGATCTAAAGTGCCTAAAGTTTTGATGTCGCTTCGATCCGCTGATTTTATAAAATTGCCAGAATTCCTTAACTTTAGCTCACTTTAAACTTTAGTTCACTTCAAACTTTAACTCACTTGTAACTTTTCCGGCTTATCCGGTTCAGGAAGGAAAGGATGAATCCATGTTACGTGCAGACCTTTATGAAAAAAGCATTCCCATAGACACTTATATTTCTTCAAGCGACTTCAAGGCCTGCGGGTTTCACAGTCGGGAAGAGTTTCTGAACAAACTCCGTTCCGGACAACTCAAACCCTCGCATTGCAAAATTGCAAAAAAGCGTTTTCTGTCCCTGCTCTGGGCGGCAAAACCGGACGAAGTCCTGCCGGAGATAGAGGTGTTACAGCTTCCCAATCCGGGACCCACAGGGCTTTTTCCCATCAACCGGCCGGAAAAGAATTCACCCATCCTGGTATCGGGCAACTCAAAACTCACCGGTGAGGTTCTTGCTGCAGTACTCTCCACGACTTTGAGTCCGTTCTGGTACCTGGTTGCAGATACAGATGGTCATACCGTAGACATGGCGATTGTCTACGAAGTTTTCACTGCCGAACGGGTTATGCAGATGCTCGCCAGAGAAAAAGTTGACCAAATCGCTCCGGAAGCAACTCTTTTCCTGCCGGGTTTCGCCGCAATGATCCGTGACACTCTGGCTGAGCAAAGCGGTCGGTCCGTAAAAACCGGTCCGATATGCGCAGCCGAACTTCCTATTTTTTTTGGAAAAACAGATTGGAAGCTGGCTTAACTATTTTTTTATCTTATTTTCCCGGACCTGAAGATATACATCGCGAAGTGCCGTATATGGATCTATGGCCGATTTTTTGAGGGACTCGTAGTCCCCTATGCGAAATGAGGTGTTATTGACGGTATCAAATGCCCTGATACCCATAGACGCTTCAGTCGGCTCAACATAGCTTACAGGATCCAAAAAAAAGTCCCCGGCCCTTCCCACTGAATCGCGCAATGTGGACGGTCCCAGTACCGGCCACACAATGTAAAACCCGTTTCCAAGGCCATAGTTGCCAAGGGTTTGGCCCAGGTCTTCTGCATCAGGAGCTTTAAGACAGGAATATTTGTCGGCCGGACTTCCAAACCCAAGAACACCGATGGTGGTGTTTACAACAAACCGTGAAAATTCAACCGTCGCATTCGTCCCTTTTGCCTGAAGCATGCAGTTGACCAGCCTTATCGGAGTTGTAATGTTGCGGAAAAAATTTCTTACACCGGTTCTGATAAAATCCGGAGCAACCGCCTTGTATCCTCTGGCCACAGGTTTAGTCACCCAGAAGTAAAGCTTGTCATTGAAATGGAACATGGCCCGGTTCCAGGGGGAAAGGGGGTCTGCCACTTCTACTTTATCTTCTTCGAATTCGTCTTCAAAAAAATCTTCATCGGAATTATCTTCCATTTCCGAGTCTGATGGCATTTGTTCCATCTCACCGGTCGTGATTTGCCCGCTCTGATCACCCTGCAGCTCTTCCGATACCGCCTGGAAAGGGGCCACCGGCCTATGGGCACAGCCTGTAAACAAAAAAACGAAAAACAAAAAAAACAGTAACAGATAGTTTGGTTGTCTTTTGCTCATAGGATTAAACACCTTTCATAACCGTTCATGAATTTTTTGAACTCGCAAATTCCAATCATCAAATTCCCAATCTGAACTAAGCTTCTATGGCTTCATGCCCAAACGGTTTAAAAACCACTATCAATTGCGGCAAAAGCGTCAGGGAGGCGATCAAGGCAATCAACATTGCCAACCCCGTTAGCAGGCCGAAATAAATGCTTGGAATAAAATTGGACAAAACCAGAATCGAAAAACCGATAATGATGGTCACCGACGTATAAAACATTGCATGGCCGATGCTTCCATGACAGCGGTGCATGGTTATAATATAATTCCGGTCGATTTGAAACTCGGTTGCAAACCTGTGAATATAGTGAATCGTGTCATCCACGGCAATTCCAACGCTAATTGACGCTATGGTAATGGTCATCATATCCAGAGGGAGTTTTGCCCATCCCATGACGCCAAGGACAACACCGATGGAAAGCAGATTGGGGGAAATGGCAATCAAGGCAATTTTCAACGACCTGAAAAGGATCATGAACATCCCCATCAGCGCCAGGATGACAACGCCCAGCGTCAAAATCTGAGATTTAAAGAGACTCTGCAGCATATTGTTGTATAAAACCAGCATTCCGGTTAAATGAACATGTTCTTTTTTTAACTCCAGCTTGTTGACCAGATCATGCCGGATTTTTTCAAGCAGCTCGTTCCGCCTTAATGATTTTTCGGAATCTCTGACACGGATGGCTAAACGGACCTGATTATTTTCAACAGACACATAAGGTGTAAGCACGATATCTCTGAATTTTTCCGGAAGCTCACTGTATAGCAAGGCCAGTTGAAAATTGTCCAGAGGTTTGCCGTCGTTTAATTTTTCAGCCACCTTCATCATGGTTCCCAGAGACAGAATCTTACCGGTTTCAGGCAGGCTTTCAAGATAATTATGTACGGTGACAACCCGGTCCATTTTGGCGGAAGTAAACCAGTATTTATTCTGATTTTCCGCTTCATCAAATTCATCAAACTCGTCAAATTCATCGCCATCTTTCGTTGCGGTCTCAGATGCCACGGCAGGTGTTGATGCGTCATCTTTTTCAAAATCAACAATCACATCCAGCGGCGTGGTACCGCCCAGATTCTGATCGATAACTTTCATTCCCTGATAGATCTCGGTGGTATGTTTAAAATAATCGATAAAACTGTTTTCAACCTCCAGCCTTGATATTCCAATAACGCTGAGAATAAATGCAATACCGCTTATTATGAGTATAAACGTGCCGTGTGCCTGGGTGAACCCGGCTAAAAACGGTGTCAGTGAAAAGCGCTGTTTTTTCCCGGGGTGCAGAGATTCTTTACTCGTCAGCATCAATACAGACGGAAACAGGAGGAAAACCATTACCAGAGATAAAATAATCCCGGCACCCATCATCCAGCCAAATGTTATAACCGGCAGGATATTGCAGAGCAATAGAGAGCCGAACCCCGCGATGGTGGTCAGCGCCGTATACAGGCATGGCTTCATCATCAACCGGACCGTATCAAGGATAAGCTGCCGTTGTCCGGCCTCGGGATGTTTCAAACTGAGTTCTCGATATCGCACGATCAGGTGGATGGTTATGGCCATAGTGATAATCAGCTGCAGGGATATGAAATTAGACGATATGACCGTAACCTCCCAGTTAAACAGTCCCAGAAGTCCCATCATGGCAATCGCGGAAAAAGAACAGCAGAGGACGGGTAATAAGATCCAGCGTATTTTTCTAAAAATAATACCTAAAGTAAGGATTAAAAAAAACAGCACCCCAAGGCCGAATACTTTCAGGTCGTTTTTTATAAAGCTGATCATATCGTCCGCAATCATGCTGACGCCCCCGAGAAAGAGTTGGGCATCTTTACGATACTTGTCCATGATCGAGCGGATTTCAGAAATATCCTGATGCCGGGCCTCTCTCATTTTATCCCGGTGAGTTCTAAATTGCTCCGTGACCTTCCTGAATTCAGAAGCTTCCGCAGCAGTGAGGTGGCCATCGGCTTTTTTTTCCCGAAAATCATTGCGACGGGCAAGGAGATCCCGGTATCTTTCATCAATGGGTAAATATATAAGAAGTGCGGTAATTTTGAGATCCGGACTGACCAGAAGATTTTGATAAAGAGGACTGTTTTTAAACTCGATTTTTGCCAGTTTTTTGTCAACCGTTTCAGATTCCAGTGTCTGGATGTTGGATGCCAGTTCTTTAATCGGGACCGGCGGACTTTCCAGCAAAGGGACGTCCAGTATGGATACCACGGAAGACACGCTTTTCATCCCTTTCAGTTCATCACGCAACCGAACCAGGTTTGACAGCACCTTGTCTGAAAACAGATCGCCTTCAGGGGCGTAGGTCATCACCAGATACTCTTGCAGACCATATCGTGAATCGATCCGTCGAGAATAACGCAGATCTTCGTCATTTTCGAGAACCAGAGTTTCCGCTGATGCGTCGAGGGTAAAGTCTTGTGCTTTATACCCCAGGAAAGAAACCACCGCCAAAATAAAGATAATGACAAGTCCGGGCCGCCTTAATATGACCTTATCGAAAAAAGAGACCGTCAGAGAGTGAAGTTTTGCCATATTAATCGTTATACGAGTCTCAGCTCAGGCAGATGAGTATCTATCCATAAACGGCATCTTTCGCCCCCCGGTGGCGTTCTCGCTCGTTTTCAATCCTCGAAATAGCGCGCTATGCCTGTGGTTGAAAACTCGATCGGGCCTTGCCGGAAACCAAAATCCACCATTTCCGGATGGACACGGATTAGTTTTTTTCCGGTTTTTCCAATTGTTCCGGTTGTTCCAGTTTTATCAGAAGCTCGTCAATCGTGCCTTTGCTGAGGACTTGTTCAAACTGGGACCGGTAGGTCGAAATAATACTGACACCCTGGATTTCTATATCATAAATCAACCAGCTGTTCGTTGACTCATGAAACTTGTACAGCATGGATATGGTATTGGTTTTCGATATCAATTCGGTTGGAATCTGAATTTTTCTTTTTTCCTGAACAGGGGTTTTAAAAACCACCTGTTCATCGGTATAAAGCGTCAGCTTGTCGAGATACGACGCCTTCAATCGTTGGGTGAAAAGCTCGGTAAATCTCTGTCGCTTTTCTTCGACCAGGCCAGGCCAGTATTTTCTCCCCAGAGAGAGTTTGGCCATGAGTGGAAAATCAAACAGCGGCGTTACAATTTCGATGACTTGTTTGTTCTTTTCCTGCTGATCAAGATTGTTCTTCTGTAAAACAGCAATTGCTGCCTCAACCTTTCTTTCTAATAATTCCTTTGCGACATCTTTGTCGTCCGCACCCACGGTTTGGGTCATCACCAGAAAAATAACAACAGAATACAACAGGCGTTTCATAATCCATTCCTTTGGTCTTTTGTAAAGGTTCAAGGACTCCGAGGTTCAAAGGTTCCAGGTTCACTTTTCAGCGGTGCTGAACCCTTGAACATCGAAGCCCCTTTTAGCACCTCTCTGGTTCTTTGTCCACAGGTAACCGATATTCTATTTTTTGCAATCAGTTAGTTCTTAAAAATCAGCGCCTGTATTTTCCCATAAGCTGGGCCTGGCCGATGATGTGATGTTCCATTGCTTTTAAAACTTGCTTTTTTGTGGCTCCGGGAGATAAATTCAGGGTTGTATCAAGGGCATATAATTTAAAATAATACCGGTGAGTGCCGCCGGGCGGGCAGGGACCGCCATAGCCCATTTTACGAAAATCATTGACTCCCTGTGTGCCACCGGGTGCCGGGCGTTCATCCGGCACCACATTCTCCGGCAGGCCTTCCGTCACTGCCGGAATATCATAATATACCCAGTGAACCCAAGTGCCCACCGGTGCATCCGGATCATCACAGATGAGCGCAAGGCTTTTTGTGCCGGCAGGAAGTACCCCCCAGTTCAGCGGCGGAGACACATCCGCTCCGTCACAGGTGTACTTGCCGGGGATCATGGCCCCTTCGCTAAACGCCGAGCTTGTTAATTCCATGGTTCCTCCTTCTCTCCCTGCAAAGAATAAAATTGAAAAAACGCAGGTAAATAAAAAAATAAACCGGCAACTGTTTTTTTTCACGGTTCCATGCCTTATTTTTTTTATTCTGGTTGTCATGTATGCTCTAACTGATATAATTATTGCAGATTTAACGAAGAAATCAAGCATTTTCCGACGCAGTTTTTGATGGAATAGCTTACAACCGTATGAGATAAAAGAAAATTTTACGAAAATCGGCCATCGTTCACAAATGTATAATTACAGATAACCATATAAACTACTCACCCACTCAATTAATGTCTCGCAAATTCTATAAAAGGATTTTGACTCAATGAAGACCATGGCAACCCAGCTTGCCCTATTGCTCAGGCTGGGCCAACAGCGAAGCAACACGCGACTGCTGATCAAATTTATCCTGGTGTTGATCTTTTTTTTTGTCGTCTACACCGTTCTGTTTCACCTGTTGATGCTCCATGAAGGTCGCCAATACTCCTGGATCACCGGGTTTTACTGGACCCTGACCACCATGTCCACCTTAGGGTTCGGTGACATCACCTTCGGTAGCGATATCGGCCGACTCTTTTCAGTTTTGGTGCTGATCAGCGGGATTATTTTTTTGCTGGTCATGCTGCCGTTTACCTTTATCCAGTTTTTCTATGCCCCCTGGCTCGAGGAGCAGAACAAGGCCCGCGCTCCACGGGAGGTGCCGAAAAGCATGTCCGGGCACGTGATCCTGACCCATTTCGATGATGTCGCCATCAATCTGATCGAAAAACTCGTCCAATATGGGGTTCCCTATATCATCGTGACCCACGAGCTGCAAAACGCCCTTGATTTGCACGATCTGGGGTATCAGGTGGTGGTCGGTGAGTTGGATGATCCCCAGACTTATCGGCGCTTGCGCATCGATCACGCCTCCTTGGTGGTAGTCATGAACGACGATATCGTTGGTACCAACATCATCTATACTATCCGGGAGGCAACCGGTCGTGTGGCCACGGTGACCAATGCAGACCTGGATGATTCGGTGGATATTTTGCGACTGGCGGGCAGCACGTATGTCTTCCAATTTACCCGGATGCTGGGCAAGGCCCTTGCGCGGCGTGTCCTGGGAGTAAGCATGAAGGCCAATGTGATCGGCCGTTTCGATCAATTGCTGATCGCCGAGGCACCGGCCATGCGCACCTGGTTGCAGGGAAAAACCCTGGCCGAAAGCCGTTTGCGCCAAACCACCGGTGTCACCGTAGTTGGCTTGTGGGAGCAAGGCAGATTCTTGATTCCAACACCTCGGATACGGATCGACGAAACCACTGTACTGGTGCTGGCCGGCACCGAGACACAATTGGATCGCTTCGACCGATCCATCGCATTCGTGGCAGACCAAGAGGCGAACAAAGGCCCGGTAGTTGTGTTGGGCGGCGGTCGTGTCGGCCAATCCGTGGCCAATGCTCTCAGCGGGCGCGGTATTGACTTCCGGGTGGTGGAAAAGCGGGCTGGCATCGCCGCTATGGACACCCGCTTTATCCAAGGAAGCGCCGGTGACCTGAATATATTGGAGAAGGCGGGCATCAGGAACACACCTTCGATCATTATTACCACCCATGACGACAACCTGAACATTTATCTGACCATCTATTGCCGCCGTCTTCGACCCAATGTCCAGATCATCAGCCGCGCCAGCCTGGATCGCAACATCAAGACGTTGCATCGGGCCGGAGCCAATCTGGTGATGTCGTTCAGTTCGATGGTCACCACCACGATCATGAACCTGATGCAGCCGCAACAGATACTGATGCTTTCCGAAGGACTGAATGTGTTTCGCGTCGGCTTGAACTCCAATTTGGAAAACAAAGCCCTTCTCGACATTCAGGTTCGAGAGACCACCGGATGCAGCATCGTAGCCGTCAAAAGAAAAGATGAATTGATAATCAATCCGGACCCAGAGATCATTCTGGAGCACGGGGACGAGTTGGTTCTGATTGGATCGGCCGAGTCCGAAAAGATGTTTACCGAGAAGTATCCTGCCGCCCCATAGAATGACAGCAGCCGTTGATCCCGCCGATAGCAATGAAAATATTATTAAAAAGATCGTAAATTATCCTGGATTGTGGAAGGTAAAGTGCAATTCCCGCCCAAAGCATAATGCCCCGCCTTTCATCACTGACGCATATCCCATTTTTCCCCTGGATGATTATTTGATCGATACCGACGACCCGATCGAAGCCTGTTTTTAGCATCCGACCCGTCGAGAGATCAACGGGGAAAGCTTTGCATAAAATACCAGTAATTTTATTAGGTTGGGTAAAATTTGGCAAAAAACAGCGATTGACAACGGGACTCGCCTTTAGTATGGAAATTTTGATTGTCACCACAAACAATGGATTTTAATCTGAATTCAAAACCAGCTTTATCGTGATTCCAGGGAAAAGCGTTTCAAATTTTTATTTGCCGAGTCCGACATGATTAATCTGATCAAAGATTGGCTGAATAAACATTTTTCCGACCCTCAGATGGTCATTTTGGGCTTTTTGCTGATCTCGGGATTTATTTTCATTTTCTATCTGGGGCAGATGCTTGCTCCGATGCTTGCTTCTATCGTTATTGCTTATTTATTGGATGGCATGGTCAACAGACTTCAACGTTTGAAAATTCCCAGAATCATCGCCGTTAGTCTGGTGTTTTTGTTTTTTCTCGCAAGTCTTTTCTTCATTTTTATCGGATTGCTCCCTCTGATTTCACGACAGGTTGGTCAATTGATCCAACAGTTTCCCCTCATGGTGAATGCCATTCAAAAACAACTTATTCTGCTTCCCCAAAAATATCCGGATGTCGTGTCCGCCGCTCAGATTAAAACACTCTTAGGATTCATTACCTCCGAGTTTACCGGCTTGGCCCAGAAAGTTCTTTCTCTATCCATGGCATCCGTCAAGGGGATTATTGTGATCGTAATTTATTTAATTCTGGTGCCACTGCTGGTTTTCTTTTTTCTCAAGGATAAGGCTCTCATTTTGAATTGGATCTCGGGATTCCTTCCGGATCATCGAGGGCTTGCGATAGAAGTCTGGAGAGATGTCAATAGACAGATTTCAAATTATGTCAGAGGAAAGGTCTGGGAGATCATTATCGTATCGAGCGTAACCTATGCAACCTTTTCATACTTGAAAATGGAATATTCCATTCTGCTGGCGCTGTTAACCGGCATTTCCGTGCTGATTCCCTATATCGGCGCCACAGTGGTTTTTTTCCCCGTGGTCTTAATCGCTTTTTTTCAATGGGGACTTGGTTCTGATTTTGCCTTTGCAGTCATTGCTTATGCAATTATTCAGGCTTTGGATGGAAATCTTTTGGTACCCATCCTTCTTTCCGGTGTTGTCAACCTGCATCCGGTCGCTGTCATTGCGGCTGTTCTGCTTTTTGGGGGATTATGGGGCCTATGGGGCCTTTTTTTCGCTATTCCTCTGGCCACCCTTTTCAATGCTGTTTTAAAAATCTGGTTAAACCACTATGGCTTACCTCATGTCGAAGACAGCAATGAAGACGATAATACTCAAAATACATGATCACAGTAGCAAATGTTTGGCCAAGTTGTCAAAACAGAGGCTGTATAGGCCGAAAAAGCGGTCTCTCGAAACACCTGTCAGCCAGCGTTCAGCCCCACAATATGGCAATCCATTCTCTCAACCGGCATCCAATAAGTTCAACAACTTCCGGGTGATGCCAAGCCTTTGCCCAAACCAAAACCCACTACAAAAAAGCAAGACGGGGCGGCCTGGGGCACAAGCAGGCAGGCCAAATTGGGATAAGGTCCCCGGTGAAACGGAAAAATGAATCCCAATCCTTTTCAAAATCTTTATGCTCCTTGACGACAAAGTGACGATTCATGTATAAAAAAGAGAGATTAAACATTGCTCATCCATTGATGGTTTGGATGTTAAAGAAAATTCACAGCCAATCCGTGGCCATGCCAACCCGGATTTCTCATCTGTTCGGAGGTTGAAGGAGTTCCATGATTGACACGGATGTTTAAATTCTTAAGTTTAATGTATGCAAATATGATTTTTATTTTCAGATATTTTTTTTTAAAACGAACAGGATATCGACATTTTTTATGAAAACATTCAACTGGAAAATTGCTGTTTTTGCCGGAACTCTGGTGATAGTGTTTTGCGCAACCCCGTATGCAGCCACTCGACAAAAAATTGAAACCGCACTTGAATCGGCACGCAAGGAGTTACGTATCCGGATGGCCACCGAGGAACAAATCGCTTCAGAGCTGGCAAAACTTAAAAAATCCGGGAATGCGTCGCCGGATATCGTTGAAGATTATGAGCGTTACTTGAACCGAATACAGGACATGGTTGCCGAACACCGCAATGTTGTTGCGAAAATGGAGGCACTCCTTGCCGGGCATAATATCCGAAAATCACCGGATGGATCGGCATACGGTGATGATACGGAAGCCAGGGTGAACCCTGCAATCCCCGAGGAACAGGTGGTAGATGAAGTGATCGCATTAGATCGCCAACTGGATAGCTCTTTGGCGGATTTTGACGAGATGCTGCTCAAGGAATTGGATTTGATCCAGGCAAAATCGTCGGAACGAATGCAAGACCTGGCCCATGAAGCTGCGGCTGCGGTAAAACGATTGCGTGACCAGGGCATCGATATAGATACGAATGTTGAGGAAGAACCCGATGGACCCGGGCAGGATTCAACCCAGGCGCAGAAAAAAGGCGAAATGGAGAAAGACGGCGCTGAAACCGGAAAAGAAACTAGATCTGAAGAAGGTAAGGATGACGGCAAATTGACCCCCCGGGACGGATTTCAGGAGGGTGTTGAAGGTTCCATGAATCATCCCAAAAACCGCTACGACGCAAAAGATGACGACATCGTGGCCCGGCAGCTTCGCGAAGCGGCGGAAGAGGAAACCGATCCCGAACTCAGGAAAAAGCTCTGGAAAGAATATGAACACTATAAACAAAATAAAGGCCGATAAAATAAAAAATTCTGACTCAAAGGACCATGTTTTTTAGAGCAAAACAAACAGGGTATCCCTTATTCCGGTGTATCCATTGGAACGAAGATAACGGCTCATGGGTTTAGATGAAATTTACTAATTATTATAGGTGGTTATTCATATGTTTTATTTTAATCTTATACAATGGGTGTGCTCCCTATCATGCCCGGAAAGTCGGCCCCACGGACATCATCAAAGCCCAGGAAGAAATCCCTGAAGACCAATTACTTGATGTGGGCATTCAAGTCTTTGAGTCCGGCAAAATTACCGAAGAACAGGCCAAGGAAGAACATACCAGCCCGGAAGTCAGAAAAGCGGAAACTCATTTCATACCGTATCATCTCAAAAACACCCTGCAGCAGAGCAATTACTGGGGAGCGGTGCGCGTGCTTCCCGCCAGGACGGAAAGTATCGATGTTCTGGTTAAAGGTAAAATCCTTGAGTCAAACGGAGAAAATCTGGCAGTTCAAATAGACGTGGTCGACGCCACCGGAACAAGCTGGTTCAGTAAAAATTATAAATCCCAGGCTACGTCCGGATGGTATTCCGGTAATCTGATGGGAGAAAAGGATGCGTATCAGGACCTATACAATGCGATGTCCAACGACATGGTTAAGTATCTCACAACGTTGACGCCTGAGAAAATAAAAACAATCCGTACCGTATCGAAATTAAAATTTGCAATAGATTTTGCACCATCCGCCTACAGCGGATATCTGGCAAAAGACAAAAAAAATATCATGACCGTCAATCGGCTGCCCGCCGATGAAGATCCCGTCATGATCCGCCTGCTCAAGATACGGGAGCGGGAAAACATGTATATAGACACCTTGAACGCATATTATGAAGAATATTATTCCGAAATGTGGTCTTCGTATGAGAACTGGCGCAAACTTAATTATGAAGAAATCAAGGCGATCAAAAAGATCAAGCGGGACGCGACCATCCGCAAGATTGCGGGAGGACTGCTCCTGGCCGGTGCTGTAGCGCTGAGTGCGGGGGATGCTGACAATGTGGGAGGACTTCAGGTGGGCATGATCCTGGTCGGCGGCCAGGTAATTGTCCAGGGGTTTAATATTACCAAGGAAGCTGAACTGCACTCGGCAGTTATCAAGGAACTCAGTGAATCTTTTGGAAGCGAGATGCGGCCGATTGTCATGGAATTCGAAGGGCAGCAGTATGAGCTGACCGGGTCGGCAGAGGAACAATTTCAACGCTGGAAAGAATTGCTGGAAAAGATATATATCCTGGAAACCGGTTTTGATCCGGATGTTTCGCCGGAAACCGGAGAAAAGACAACACCCGAGAACTCTGAATAAAATTTAGTATCAAAACAGGTTAAACAGGACGAAGATTTTCGCAGATATACGCAGACAATAGGGTTATTTTGAAATTTAAGCATCTTGATAATCTGTGTTCACCTGCCCGCTTGTGCCTCGCATGGCGGGCGGGTCCGTGCCCAAAAAAGAAATTCATAGACGTTTAATTATGCCGTCTGAAAAATCAACTCAATCTTTTCCCCATCAACAGACGTCGGATCACAACGTAGAAATCATCACGCCGCTCAAGGTGCGCAGTCACACCGGTCAACCGGACACCCCCCGTTTTTTCCGGTTCACCGTGATGTCCATTTACCTTGTGCTCATTGCTCTGGTGGTAATGGCGGCAGGCGGATTCATTTTCATCCGTCATTTATCGAAACATCCGGTGAAGGTGAATGATAAAATCCATGGGATCGAAACATCGGAAGTCAACCTCCAACAGAAACAGGTGCCGGATACCACCCGGAGCTCCGGAGTAGAGATCGACCCGTTGACACCGTCGGCGGCCGCAGGTCTCGACCCGCAACAGGCCACGGAACCTCAACAAGCAATTCCTCCTGAAAAACGGGGTCTTGAAAAAGAAAAAGCCGAGAAGCCTGACGCGGCGAACCATTTAATAGAATCCGGCAAAACCCATGAGAAACATGACCGAATTGCTTTTGCTCTTACCGATTACCAGGAAGCCTTGAGGTTGAACCCTGAATCCGAAGAGGCTCAAAAGGCCCTGAACCGGGTAAAAGAACGGATCGCCGGTCAACAGTTTCAGAAACTCATCTCAGATGGATTAGCGGAATATCACGACGGCCGATATCAATCTGCCAGAACCCGGCTTTTGAAGGCGAAATCGTTCCGGCCCGATTCACCTGAAGTACAGAGTGCTCTATCACAGGTTGATGAGGCAATCCGGATCGCTGAAATTGAAAAACTGAGACACAACGCCATGACTGCCGAACAGACTGAAGATTGGGACAAGGCCCTCAGAGCATATCTGGCGGTTCTTGACATCGACCCCAATATAAGCTTTGCCGCACAGGGTAAAGAACGTGCTTTGGAACACCTTCGCATTGCCAAGCGGATTCGATTTTTTCTTGAAAAACCCGATGTTTTGGAATCGAACTCGCAACTTCAAAATGCGGTTCTTTTAATCGAAGAAGCCGAAAGCCTGCAACCCAAAGGACCGAGGCTCAACCAGCGGTTGGATGACCTTAAGGCTCTGGTGGATGCCGCTCGGTCCCCCGTTCAGGTCATGATCAAATCAGACAATCTCACGGAGGTTGCCGTTTATAAAGTCGGCAAATTCGGACGATTCACCACACGCGAGGTATCACTGAGACCGGGCAGTTACACGGTGGTAGGTTCACGGGACGGATACAAGGACGTCCGGCAAAAAATCATTGTGAAACCTCGACAGAAAGCACTGCATGTGACGGTTATATGTAAAAATAAGGTGTGATCTTAAAAAAAATGGAATCAAAACCCATAAAAATCGAGCCCGTGTCCTTTCGCTCCGACCGTCCGTCCCCGAAACCAAAATCATTTACCATTTTAAAATGGTCAGCCGCTATTTTTTTGGGAGGTGTTTTCATCTTACTGGGGATCTCGGCATGGTTTGTTTTTACGGCCCGTCAGGTCGTGATAACCATTGCGCCGGTTCCTGAAACCCTGGCATTTTCCGGAAGCATGCCTGCGCCTCGAATCGGCGACTATTATCTGATGCGACCCGGACAATACACACTGACAGCGTCAAAGGCGTGTTTTTTTTCCCTTGAGCATACGTTTCAAGTCAGTACCGGAAAACGACAGAACTTACATCTGAAGATGAAAAAACTTCCCGGCCGGCTTTTAATCCAAGCCCATGAATCCGGCGAAACCCAAAGAAACATTGTCGGTGCGAAGGTGTATATCGACGGTCAGGAGATCGGAAAAACCCCCGTAGAGAATCTGGAATTAAATCCGGGTCCGGCACAACTTGAAATCCGCGCCTCGAATTACCAGGACTTGAACACGGATATTCAGGTGCACGGGTGCGGAAAACTTCAGGAATTTAATATGGCGCTCCTTCCGGGATGGTCGAATATTACCGTCAGTTCCGTACCTCAGGGCGCTACCCTGAAGATTGACGGAAAATCGTTGGGAAGCACTCCTTCAAGCTTTCAGCTTGCGGCCGGCACTTACCTGCTGGAAATCAGTGCCGATCTCCATAAAACCTGGAGACACCGCCTGGTCGTGAAACCGAACGAACCCCGGGAAATAAAGGATATACAGCTCCAGCCGGCTGACGGAAATTTGACGATCCATACAAACCCCGTGGGGGCGAATGTGATGATTGGCAAAACATTCATCGGTCAAACACCGCTGAAGATTGATCTTTCTCCCGATAAAGCGCACGTAGTTCGAATTTCAAAGGCCGGTTATGAAAAAGCAACCCGTACCGTGAACGTTCCGTCGGCATCGTCAACAGAACTTGGCATAAATTTAAAACCCAGGGAAGGCATCATACGCCTGAAGTTGAATCCGGCCAACATGGAGGTTCTGGTCAACGGCAAATCATGGGGGCAGGCCCCCGGGCAATTACAACTGGTTGCAGTGGAACATACCCTGGAATTCAAAAAAAAAGGATACCAATCCTATCGTACCCGTATCACCCCCCGGCCCGGATTCCCGCAAGAATTGAAAATAGCCCTGCTAAAAGAAGGTGTTTCCGGAGAAACCACATCCACGTTGATCACAACCCACACCGGTTACCGGCTCAAGCTAATTCG
The DNA here is from genome assembly GCA_964410925.1 of uncultured Desulfobacteraceae bacterium. Classification (GTDB taxonomy): domain Bacteria; phylum Desulfobacterota; class Desulfobacteria; order Desulfobacterales; family UBA11574; genus S5133MH16. Next base: position 7,989 of record CAYPIW010000095.1, on the reverse strand, counting down.
GCCCGGGACATACACCATGGGATCTTCACGCAGGGAACAGGGACGAAAATCCAATGAAACCCTGAGAAAGGTTAAACTGACCCGGCCGTTTTACATGGGGCTTCAGGAAGTGACGAACAAAGAGTTCAAGGAATTTATGGCCCGGCACAATTCAGGAGCTTTTAAATCCGAACCGTTGAACCGTGAGGATCAGCCCGTGGTTCGGATAACCTGGGAACAAGCGGCGCTGTTCTGCAACTGGCTCAGCGCCAGGGACTCCCTTTCGCCGGCTTATACTAAAAAAGGGGAAAAACTGGTTGCAGTAGAACCGTTAAATTCCGGTTACCGACTGCCTACCGAAGCCGAGTGGGAATATTGTGCCCGGTTTAATAACACGCAGGCATCCTTGAAATATCCATGGGGCAATACATTCCCTCCCAACCGGGTATCGGGAAATTATTCCGATCAATCCGCAAAAGACTTGCTTCCGAACGTTCTTGAGGGGTACAATGATCACTATGCAGCAGCGGCCCCTCCGGGCAAATTTGAACCCAACGAGCTGGGCCTGTATGATATGGGGGGAAATGTGGCGGAATGGTGTCACGATTATTATTCGATTTACACCTATTCTCCCGAAAAAATGTATGCAGACCCGGTCGGACCGGTAAACGGTAAACACCATGTGATCCGGGGTTCCAGCTGGAAGCACGGAAGCATCGGCACCCTGAGGATGGCATATCGCAGCTACGGCGATGACACCCGGGAGGATGTGGGGTTTCGGGTTTGCAGGTACTTAAAATAAACATGAACCATTGGTATGTCATAATTATCGTTTGTTTGGGGGTATGCGTTTCCCAGATACAGCGTGCCGGATCCGATCCGGCAAAACCCTTGAATGGTTTAAACGGGCCGCTTATAAAGAATGTAGAATGCACCCGGCATGAGGTAAAATATTTTGCGCAAAATGATCCCAAGAAAAGATCGAGTACCGTTACTTCCGATGATCTCTCAAAAGCCGGGAAAAAAACACCCCCGTCGGATACTCTTACAAAAGATAAAGATGCCCCAATAAACACAAAGCCGATGAAGCCATTCGTCCCTTCGGAAACGATTCCGGCGGATCAGGGAGTGGATTTCCCGTACGATATCTGATCGGCATAAAAACTGAATCATGGGAACTCCGGTTGCACTCGCGATAATGAAGGTATGATCAAAACTGCAAGATTTTCTGATACCCAAAAATAACAAAAGAATTCATCATGAAAAAAACACTGCCCCTATCCATGGAATTTATTTATCAGCTCTTCTCTCTGATTTTGATTGTCATTGTCGTCCATGCCACCTACGTGGGCATCATCCGCCCCAATGCCGATGCCGTCCTGGAACGGCAGGCCGCAATGATCCAAAAGAACAAGACCCTGAGGGCAGAGCGGTCGATCTATGTGTTGATTACAGACTACGAGCAGGAAGCGTGTATTATTCTCATGTTCTGGGCGCTGGCCATTATGGCGTTTAAAGCCCTTACCACCATAAAACAACGGGCGTTGATCCACAAGGATTTGATTCCGCTGGCCGAGGGGGTGCGGATCCTGCCTGAAGATACCCGGGAATTGTCCAGGGAGATTCAAGCGTTGCCGCCTTATCAACGGAATGCCTTGCTTCCAAGATCGTTGCTTGCGGGTTTGCAAAGATTCAGCTCTACCCGAAATGTTCAGGATGTTGCGAATGCCACCCATGCCTACTGTTCAGCGGAAGGGGAACGGCTGGAATCCGAATTGTCTATGATCAGGTATATTGCCTGGGCCATCCCCTCTATCGGATTCATCGGCACGGTCCGGGGAATCGGAGATGCTCTCGGACAGGCGCACCAGGCCATTGAAGGAGAGATCTTCGGGGTTACCCGCAGTCTGGGAGTCGCCTTTAATTCCACCCTGATTGCGCTTCTTATCAGTATTGTTCTCATGTTCATGCTGCACCAGCTGCAACTTTTGCAGGAAAGATATGTATTGGAAACCCAGGCCTATTGCGAAGATAAATTAATCAGACATTTGCATATGCAATAACAACAGTAAAATCTTATGTTGGGGTGCTTAATTGACACTTCTCGGACTTGAACTCAGTGACGCCGGAATTTTGGCTGCCGGCGGGTACCCGTCGAGATTATTGGAGGTCGACGGACAAAACCAGGAAAGCCTGGGGGTTGCCATCCCGGAAAAAAAGGGTCTGTTTGTCGGAAATACCGCAGCAGGCAGGGCACACCTGTTTCCGCTTCAGGTCATCAACAGGTTCTGGGATCAATTGAACACGGAACCTCTGAAGCAAACATATGGGCAGGTGCAAAATCATGCTGAAATCGCCTGTGCTCACCTGTCCCGAATCTGGGAACATATTAAAATGCATGGCGATGAGATGATTATCGCCGTGCCCGACTATTACCGCCGGGAACAACTGGGACTTATTCTGGGGATGGCCCGGGAACTGTCAATTCCACTTAACGGCTTCGTACCTCTTCCCATCGCCGCATCTTTTCATCCTTGTCCGGATGCCATGCTGCTGCATGTGGATATTCATCTGCACCGGTTTGAAATCGTTTATCTCCGTCAGGATGAACAGCTGACCCGGGAGAACTCGATGGTGGTCCAGGAAATCAACCTGGAACGGGTATACCGGGGATGGGTGGAATCCATTGCCGAAGAATTTGTGCGTACCACACGGTTTGATCCGCTTCATCAGGCCGCCACCGAACAGGAGCTATACAGCCGTCTGCCCGCCGATCTTGAAATTTTTAAACATCAATCATCGATTATAGTTGAACTATCACACGGAACCCATCGGTATCGAACGCCCGTACTCCGGGACCTGCTCAAACAAAAAAGCGAATCGGTGTATGATGACATCCGCCGTTCTGTTGTAACGATGCGGGATGTATACGGTAAAAACAACCTGTCGATTGCCCTCCAGCTGACCCATCGAATCGCCCGCCTGCCCGGATTAAAGGATAAACTTTCAGAAATTGATCGGTGCGAAATCATGGAACTCGAACCCGGCGCCGGCGCTCTGGGTGTTTTGCGGATCTGGGACCAGTTGAAAGATCGGCACTCCGGTAATGGAGCATTCTTTTTCACCGGCCGTCCCTGGCCGCAGACAGAACCGACTGTTTCCCGAACCATTGCTTATGACGCTGTCGGTAAAATGCGGCCGACCCATCTGCTTTACCGGGATGTGGCCTATCCCCTGTCCCGAAAACCGCTTTCTCTGGGCTGCGATCCTGACCCGACCGGAAACGGCATATATGTTTCGGTGCAATCATCCGGCGTTTCTGAAACTTATTGTACGGTTCACCGGGATGGGAACAGAATTATCTTAACGGATACCAGCCATCAGGGAACCCTCGTGAACGATCAACAAATCCACGGGAGCACCGCACTGGAACTTGGCCAACGCGTTCGTCTGGGGACATCCGGAGAAACTTTCCGTCTCATTGTCTGCATGGAACCCCATGAAACGTAAAAAAATAAATGTATTCAACTTATCGTTTATCGACTGCATCTGCTGCGGGTTAGGAGCAATCATTCTTTTGTTTGTCCTGGTAAACGCCAAGAGTGCGGTTCGTCAAAATGTTGTGACGTCGGATTTGCGTGCCGAGGCGAGCAAACTCAAAGAACAGGTTCTGGATGAAAAAAAAAACCTGGTTGAGATCCGCAACACCCTTTTTCAAACCCGGACCGAACTGGTAACGACCCAGGGGCGATCCAGTGAAATTATCGACATACTGAAAGAAAAAAAAGTGGAATTGGCGGATCGGGATAAGGAAACCCTGGCAACCCGAACATATGCCAATAAACTGAAAGCCGATTTAAAATCTCTGGAAACGGAACTCCGGCGATTAAAAGCCGGGGCAAAAACACAGGACGAGTCGGGGACCCGGCTGCACCCGTTTCCCGGTCACGGGGATCGCCAGTATCTCACCGATTTGAAGATGGGCGGCACACGAATTTTCATTCTGGTAGACGTTTCCGCCAGCATGCTGGATGAAACCATTGTTGGGATTATTCGCCGGCGCAATCTGGAGAATTCTCAAAAATTGAGTGCCCCCAAATGGCGTCAGGTCGTTAAAACCGTGGATTGGCTGATAACCCGGCTACCGCCGACGAGTAAATTTCAAATCTACACATTCAACGACACCGCACATCCCTTGATTGAAAAAACACAAGGGATCTGGCTGGATGCCGGTAAGGTTGACACATTAACTTCTGCAGCAGACAAAATGCACCGGGTGGTTCCGGAGAAAGGAACCAGTTTGTTGAACGCATTCAAAGCCATGGGAGAGATGAAACCGTCTCCGGACAACATCTTTTTACTTTCCGACAGTTTGCCGACCATGGGCAGCAGCAGGCCCTGGCAAACACGAGTGTCCAGCGAAAAACGTGTCCGTTTATTTCAGGAGGCGATCCGGGAACTGCCGGCCCGGGTCCCGGTAAACATTATCCTTTATCCCATGGAAGGCGATCCGCTGGCTGCGGATGCCTACTGGCGTCTGGCCACAAAAACCAGAGGATCTTTTATCTGTCCTTCGAAAAATTGGCCGTAAACTCAGTGGCGAGTGATGTATGATGCAAAACAGAAGACGTGACCTGGAAATATTCAGTCTTTCCTTTCTGGATTGCATCTGCTGCGGTTTCGGTGCCATCATTTTACTGTTTGTGCTGTCCAAATTTGCCGAACCCCTGGCCATTGAAAAAATCAAGGAAAATATGCGAACTCAAATCGTTCGCCTGGAAAACGAACTGTTTGAAATCCGGGGTGAAACCCGGATCTTGAATCGCGAGCTGACGGCAAAAAAGGAGCAGTTGTCCCGGGAGAGGGAAAAGCTCGCCCGTCTCCAGGGCGATCTTTCGAAGGTTGAAGGCCAATTCGCCGGATCCAAAGACGACGCCAGGGTGCAAAATATTATTGAAGGCAAACTGGCCCGGGCACGACAGGAATTGACCGAGGAAATGAAACGGCTTTTGAAAAGACTGCCGCAAAAAATGACCCAATCGGTGGGAGGGATCCCGGTGGACAGCGAGTATATCGTTTTTATCATCGACACTTCGGGCAGCATGCAGCGGAATGCCTGGCCCCTGGTACAGAAAAAAATGAGGGAAACTCTGGAAATCTATCCCAAAGTCACAGGGATTCAGATCATGAACGATATGGGAGAATTCCTGTTTTCCCAGTATGCCGGCAAATGGATACCGGATACCCCTGCCCGCCGCAGGGCGATCCTTTCAGCCCTCAGTTCCTGGAACTCTTTCAGCAACAGCAGTCCGGTGGAAGGAATTACCGCGGCAATCAATCGATTCTTTTCGGAAAATAAAAAAATAAGTCTCTATGTATTTGGTGACGAATTCAGCGGCACGGCAATCCAACCGGTCATCAACGAAGTGGACAGAATCAACCGGCCGGCAAAAGACGGTTCTCGTCGCGTCCGGATTCATGCCGTGGGGTTTCCGGTGGTCATGGAAAAAACCAACCAGCGCGGCAACACCGGGGAAAGATTTGCGACCCTGATGCGCGCGTTATGCCTGAAAAACGGGGGCACCTTTGTCGGGCTGAACAGCACCAGACCTTGAGCTTGTGATCTGTGAGGAAAGAATTCGCGCTCCATAGCGCAGATCATCGCAAAATCCCAACTCAAAAGGTTGAATTTTATTCCCTGGCTTTTTCCGGAGCATTTTCGCTATCACCGAACCATCTTTCAAACAACCCTTTCTTTTTGCCCTTGCCTTTACCTTCGCTTTTCGCAAATGCAATGCCGGATAGGCTTGGCCCGCGGTCGATTTCAAGCTGCTTGCATTTTATTGGTCATACGACCATAAATAATACTTGACAAGCTATATTTTGTAGCTATAATATGGTCAAAAGCTCATAATGAGAATTAATAATTGCGTCAAGGAATTTCCTAAAAATAAAAGGAGGTGTGTCATATGCCAGGATTTGATGGAACAGGACCTGAGGGAATGGGATCTATGACAGGATGGAGCAGAGGATTCTGTAATGCTTCCCGAACTGCTGAGGGTCCGCTCCCCATATCAAGACCCGGATATCGGGGATATGGCTATGGACGGGGCGTTGGTCGCGGTTTTGGTCAACTTCGCGGCTTTAGAGGCGGATTAGGGCCTGGTTTTGGCCGTCGCCGGGGCTACGGAAGAGGTTTCGACCCGCGTGGGGCTTACCCAGCCCCGGAAAGATGGTTTGGGAGTTCTTATGCCATGAATTCCCGGAACGACCTGAATATGCTTAAAGATGAAGCCGGTGCCATGAAAAAAGAACTTGATGCCATAAATAAACGGATTCAGGAGCTGGAGTCGGAATCTTCTACCTAATATGATCATTTTTTAGCGGTCTATTTTTTCCGGAATTCCAGAATGGCATTTGCCTGTTTTTTCACCCCCCGATACGGTTCATCTGTGGGACACATTTTCTGGGAAAACACTTGAGCAGCCCATGCTCTTTGGGTTTGTTTTTAATGGCAAATTCAATCAGCTTCAAGAGATCGCTGTCCTTTTTTTTCTGTCTTAATGGTGTCTTGAGATCGATCTCCTGATCCGAGAAAAGACAGCCCCTGAGATGCCCTTCGGGGGTCAAGCGCAGGCGATTGCAATGATCACAAAAATGATGACTCAGGGCGCTAATCAGCCCTATTTCCCCTTGCCCTCCCCTAATTTTAAATCGTTGCGCAGGGCCGTCATAGGGGTTGGATTCTACAGGCTTCAAGTCTGAGTGGGATTGAATCAAACGAAATATTTCATCTGTGGACAAAAACCGTTCGGCACTCCACATACTTTGGTTGCCTACAGGCATCAGCTCGATAAAACGAATATGATACGGCTTTCTTACGGCCAGGTTGACAAAATCCAATATTTCATCGTCATTGACACCTCTTATGGCGACCACATTAATTTTAATGGGATGAAATCCCACATGCTCCGCCGCCTCAAGACCCTCCCACACCCGTTCAAAATAGTCTTTTCCCGTGATCCGAAAAAATCGTTCGGGCTTTAGGGAATCCAGGCTTACATTGATCCGGCGGATACCGCTATTTTTGATATCAGCAGCAAAATCTTTGAGCAGCACCCCGTTGGTGGTCAGGCTGATTTCTTCAAGGCCTTCTATTTTATGAAGCATTTCAAGGAAATGTGTAATTTCTTTTCGTACCAGAGGCTCCCCTCCTGTGATCCTGACTTTACGAATACCTTTATGAACGCAAAGCCTGACAATACGGAGCATCTCTTCATAACTGAGTATCTCCCGATGGGAAATAAATTGCACCCCCTGTTCCGGCATACAGTAGATACACCTCAAATTGCAGCGATCCGTAACAGAAAGTCGCAAATAATTGATGATTCTATGGTTGTTATCTAACATCGGTCTTTTATAACATCATTCAAAAATTAAGCCATAATTTTTTTCAGGTGTCGGGTTTCAGGTGTCAGATTTGTCATTCGATATTCATTATTCAATATTCGTTATTCCGAGTTCAAGGTTCAGAGGTTTCAGTTGTCAGGGCGAAATGGGGTGATCAACAGCAATTATATGGACGCTGAGAATCTTGAGGTCCATAAAATGTGGCGTTACGGATAACAAGAAGTAACGTCAGGTAACGATTCTGTAACGTTTAAAAATTAAAAACAGATGATTCAATGCATTAAAAACAAAAACAGCAAATCGCCCCCAGGGGCCCATCCCCTGGGGACCGATTTGCCACTTAAGAAGGGGGGTAATATGAAAACGGAGGTTGCCAAGTTAAACCCCAACTATATAGACAGCAAATATCATGCCACAAATCGAACTTCATAAAATCTTTTCAAATTGTTATGCCTCTACCGAAACCGGCTCCCGATTTCTTATTGCAAGGGCGCCCACCGGGCAAATATCGATACAGGCATGGCAGGTTTCGCACTCCAGCGTTGACAGATCCGTTACCCCGTAGAAACTGATGACCGTATCAAATCCCCGTTTTGAAAA
>CAYPIW010000094.1:0-7179 GCA_964410925.1 uncultured Desulfobacteraceae bacterium | reverse complement strand
AATAAGGTCCCCTTCCCACCGCCCCCTGGGAATCAATCAGGACTGTTGCTAAGATTGCCATAGCTATTTGGTGTCAGGTGTCAGGTTTCAGGTGCCAGGTTTCAGAGCCTCTGTTCATCATTCCTGACACCTGACACCTGAAACCAAACAGGCATGGCGATCCTGGTAAACAACAGACTTGATGAACTCGCAAAAAGTTTGATAACATAAAGGAGAATTGTTATGTTAGTAAAGCGCTGGATGAGCAAACAGGTCATTACCATCGATGCAAATGATTCTATGAATGATGCCATGGACTTGTTAAAAGAACATGACATCAAGATGCTGCCGGTGATGGAGAAGGGAAAGCTTGCTGGAATTGTCACGGATCGGGACATCAAAAGGGCGTCTGCTTCTGATGTGACCAGTCTGGAAATTCATGAACTTTTATATTTAATTTCTAAAATAAAAATAAAAGAAATCATGACCCAAAATCCCATCACCGTTCCTGAAGATTATACCATAGAGGAAACCGCCGAGGTTCTTTTAAAACATAAAATATCCGGGGTGCCGGTGGTCGATCATCATGGTGATATCGTCGGAACGATCACTCAAAACGACATTTTCAGAATTATAATTTCTCTAACCGGTGTTGAAAGAAAAGGCATTCAATTTGGCCTGGAGATAGAAGATCGGCTGGGTTCCATCAAAGAGATAGCGGACATAATACGAGAATACGGCGGACGTATGGCGAGTATCCTGACTTCCTACGATATGGCTCCCCAGGGATATCGCCGGATGTATATTCGCATGTATGGCATTGATCGCTTCAAGCTCAACAAGCTCAAGGAATCGCTTAAAGAAAAAGCAACACTTCTTTACATGGTGGACCGCCGTGAAGCCAAAAGAGAGACCTATTAGGGATGCCTTATCCATTTTGTGAATAAGATAAAAAAAGGAGGCAAACATGTATAAAACGATATTGGTTCCGTTGGACGGCTCGAAACGAGCTGAGGCAATCTTGCCTCATGTAGAAAACCTCGCGCTGTCTTTAAACGCCAAAGTGATTTTATTCAAAGTTGCGGAACCGTCTCTTATGCTGGAATATGATGAAGTGATTGATATGTCAACGTACCTGGAAAAATCCGATCAGCAAAAGAAAGATGCCGACGATTATCTTACTTCTCTTCGAGAAAAATTTCGTGCAAAGGGTATCGAGTCTCAGACTCTGATCGGCCATGGTCCGGTGGTCAAATCAATCATCGATGCCGCCGAACAAGAAAATGCGAAACTGGTGGCCATGGCCAGTCACGGCCACGGCGGTTTGCTCAGGACATTTTATGGAAGCGTTGCTGCCGGGGTGTTGCAACGTATAGATCGCCCCCTGCTTCTCATTCGTTCACGGAAAGATGGATAGACCGTTTATTCCATCATTTTTATCCCGTGAAACTTTTTTCTATTTCACTGGGACCATGGGTGAGTCAGAAATTAAGTCCTCATAAAATTCCAATTTTCTCAATAGGTTGTAGAATTTCCGAGACGTTTAAAAATGAATCATCAGGAAAAAATTTTTCAATTCATGGAAGCATCTGATTTTTATTCTCATCCTGTTTCCAAGATAGAGCAGCGTGACACCCATATCTCCAAAGTTTTCCTGACCGGTACTTATGTCTATAAAATTAAGAAATCGGTTAATCTGGAATTTTTGGATTATACTGCATTGGAAAAGCGCAACTATTATTGCCATCAGGAAACCACTCTAAATCGTCGCCTGTCACATAATGTCTATTTGGGGGTCGTTGCCATAACCTGTGAAGAAGGTCGATATTATCTTTCAGGAACGGGAGAACCTGTTGAATATGCAGTAAAAATGCGCCAGTTATCTGAAAATCATTCACTGATTCAGATGCTTAAAAACGGAAAAGCTCATTATGGGGAAATTGAGCAGTTGGCCCGAATGCTTGCCGATTTTTACCAAAGTTCCGCCACGGGCGGAAAAATAACTGATTTTGGGTCATGGGAAACCGTACGTGCCAACTGCGAAGAAAACTTCGGGCAAATTGAAAGATTTGCAGGAAAGAGGTTGAACGATCGGATATTTTACGTCATACGTGCCGCAACACGGTCATTTTTGATCCGGAGACGGCCGCTTTTTCAGCATCGGATGGAAGATAGAAAAATCTGCGATTGTCACGGAGATTTAAGGTCCGGGCATATTTATTTTGACGATGGGATTCAGGTCATTGATTGCATAGAATTTAATGAACGTTACCGGTACTCGGATATGGCATCTGATTTGGCTTTTCTGGCCATGGACCTGGATTTCGAAGGTTTTTCGGAGATAGGGGAATACCTGATTAATTTCTTTGCCCAATATGCAAATGATGCCGATCTGTTTGTTTTAATTGATTTCTACAAATGCTATCGAGCCCTTGTCCGTACCAAGGTGAATTGTTTGCGCCTGGAAGATTCAACTATCGGGGATGGGGCAAGATCATGTATGCGAAGAGAGATCGAACGATATATGGACCTTGCCTATGGATATGCCTTAAAGTTTACCCGACCGACACTCTGGATTGTCTGCGGATTGCCTGCCTCGGGGAAAAGTACAATTTCTAACGAATTGTCCAGAATTCTTGACATCAAGGTCTTTGGTTCGGATTTGGTCCGAAAAGAATTATTCGGCCTTAAACCTCATAACGTTATGGATGTACCCTTTGAAAAAGGTATTTATTCCAAGGGGGCCGGTTCTTTGACTTATGGCAAGCTCCTGTTGCTTGCCCAGGAGGAAATCGAAACAGGTGATTCGGTAATATTAGATGCGACTTTCAGCACTACTCATCAAAGGAATGAGGCCTTACGCCTGGCCCGCGACACGGATGCGAACATTGTCTTTGTGGAATGTTTATCACCGGCAAATTTATCTAAAGCACGTCTCATGAAGCGCCGGAACAAAACTTCCGTTTCCGATGCCCGTCTTCGGCACTTTAAGCAATTTAAAAAGCATTTTGAACCGTTGAATGAGATTCCTGATGAGATGCACATCCTCGTATCTACGGAAAGATCTTTGGAAGGGTGCATACAGAAAATATTGTCCCAGGATCATAAGATGCCGGATAAAGAGGGAACTGAAAAAGATGAACGTCGAACAGATAAAAGATGAACGTCGAACATCGGTTCGAACCTGGCTCTGGTTCGTAGTTGTGAGGGACATCGAAGCCCTCCCGGGAAAGGCTTAGTCAGTCACCCGGAAACAAGTTACCTTATTAATAGGGAATTTGCAAGTCCAGCGAGGTGAAGGGTGAATGCCCTGAATCTGCCCCTTAGCCCCGAGAAGATGGAATTTTGGGAGTGTGCTGATCTTGTCGATGTGAGCGCAAGCGAAACAGGTATAGCGTTACAGACGAGCGATATCCGGCCCCCTGGGGTCTCAGACAGCATCGAGTTGGACAACGACAACGAAGTAACCAGGCGAGCATCGGAAGGACCCAAAGGTTCTTGGTGAAGCATTGCGGATCTAAGAGATAGTAACCGAGTATGGTCGACCAACGTAAAAGGAGGCGGCCAAAAGATGCCGATGCGAGGGATGGAGACCAGTGTAACCGCAACGGTTTAGCTGTGAAGCGGCTAATCCCCGCTGAGCGAAGGTTTCCACGGTTAATTGCCCGAGAAAGGAGAAACATGGACACTATGCAAAGAGTGAGAATCAATGAGCACTGACCTGGCACGGATAGGAGAGAGGGCTCGCAAGGAACCAAATCTGGTGTTCACATCCCTGTATCACCATGTGACGGATCTGGATAATCTGCGAGACTGCTACGAAGCACTGGACGACGACAAAGCCGTCGGTGTGGATGGCGTAACCAAGGAGGATTATGGGGAAAACCTCGAAGAGAATCTTCAGAGCTTGTCTGACCGGCTGAAGCGTATGGGATATCGTCCGCATCCCAGTCGACGGAGTTATATACCGAAGTCGGGCAGCGAAAAGGGACGGCCGTTAGGGATTAGCTGTTTTGAGGATAAAATAGTTGAACTGGCGGTTAAACGAGTTTTGGAACCGATCTACGAGGAAATTTTCGAAGACAGCAGTTATGGGTATCGACCCGAGCGAAGCCAGCATATGTGTTTGGACAAGCTGGGGCGAACCATCCAGCAGAAGCGAGTCAGCTATTTGGTTGAGTCCGACATCAGGTCATTTTTCGATGAAGTTTCTCACAAATGGCTGATTAGGTTTATGGATCAGCGTATTGGTGATCCCCGCATACTGAGGCTGGTCATCCGCTTGCTAAAGGGGGGAATAATGGAAGACGGGCTGGTAAGGGCCAGTGAGAAGGGCACTCCTCAAGGCTCGATTTTGTCCCCACTGTTGTCAAACATTTACCTGCACTATGTGCTGGACCTATGGTTCAGCCATAGGGTCAAGGAGCAGTGTCGGGGAGAAGCGTACTATTTTCGTTTTGCCGATGACTTTCTGGCCTGCTTCCGGTACAAATCAGATGCAGAGGATTTCGAGAATCGGCTAAGTGACAGACTTGAAGGTTTTGGTCTGGAAGTAGCCAGGGAAAAGACGCGGTGCATTGAATTTGGCCGTTTTGCGCGTGCAGATGCACGGAGACGTGGACAAAAACCAGAGGAGTTTACTTTTCTGGGTTTTACGCATTATTGTGGGAAAACCAAGGAGGGGTACTTCAAGGTAAAGCGACGTACCAGTCGTAAGAAATTCGGACAAAGCCTCCGCGAGTTTATGGAATGGGCGCGCAAGAGCAGGAATGTTCTGAGGAAAGGGGAGATGCTCCGCAAGGCCAAAATACGTGTCGGCGGGCATCTGAACTATTACGCCATAACGGACAATTCGGCAAAATGTTCATCCTATCACCATTACGCAACTCGTATTCTTTTCAAGTGGATTAATCGGAAGAGTCAACGAAATGCGTACGCATGGGAAGGTTACCGTCAGGCACTTAAGTGGGCCGGGTGGCCGAGGCCGAATATCCGCAAAGACCTGAATCCATTTCGTAGGCTTGAGGCCATCTGAATAATTGACCGAAGAGCCGGATGTATGGGAAATCCGCTTGTCCGGTTCCGTAGAGGGACCGGGGAACAACCGAAGGTATGGTTGAGATGTTGTGGCACCGCCGGGAAACCAGGCGGCAAACAGAGAAGACAAAGTTCAGCCTATAGCCATGGAAGGCCCCGGCCTACTCGACAACGTCCAACATCGAATGATGAATGGGAAAAAGGGAGACCCAAAGATAGTTTAAACTTATTCAGAAGGTACCATTAATTAAATTTTTGTTACAAATATCAAAATGGCTGAAAAAAAGAAATAGTCATTCAAGTTTGATGAGCTCGCAAAAAGTCGTCACTCCGGCGAAAGCCGGAGTCCAGATGCTCTGCAACTATTTGAAAATAATGGATTCCGGCTTTTGCCGGAATGACGGAAAACAGCATTTTATGACTTTTTGCGAGTTCATCAAGCTTAGACGTCGGATTTTTAAAATAATAAAATTAAATTGTGGAGCGGAGCGACATCATTATTCGATGTTCAACGTTGGACGTTGGATGTTCGATGTTCAGTCTGTTCAATGTTCGATGTTGGAAGTTCATCTTTTAATATATTTGGCATTTATCTTTCAAAACAACCCTGTACGGCATAAATATAACCTGTGAATGTTTACAGAACAACTTAGCGTTTATGAGAGAGCACCCCGTTCAGAGGAAGAACATCCGGCGTGTAACACCGAAAGATCAAAAAAAGGGGGAAGGAAATGTTTACTAATGTGTTAGCGGCAACTGACAGGGTTACCGTCTCCGATACACCGGTTTTGACGGGCACCCGAATCGCTGAACAAAACAATGGGAAATTGCACATTATTCATGTACTGGAATCCGCTTCCAGGAAAAATCGTCGATTAATAAAACATTTTAAGACCGGAGAGGAGATTAGATCCGGAGCGGCGTACGAAGCAGCGGTGAAAAAAGAGATAAAAAAAGTCTATGCCGATGTTTTAAGATCCTATGGAAATTATGAAATCAGAGTAACCACCGGGTTCCCCTGGGAAGAGATTTTGAGATGGGCAAGGCAAGTTAGTGCGGACCTGATTGTATTGGGTCCCCATTCCACAAGGGCTGAGGAAGAAGGCGTGGTCAGAGTGGTCGGAAAGATCGGGAGTACCGTAGAAGGCGTTATCATGCGTGAAAATTGTCCGGTAATGATGGTTAACCGGTCTGTTCAAACGGAGAGACTTGCGTTTAAAAGAATTCTGGTGGGTATCGACTTTTCGAAATCCTGTGAATGTGCGTTATGTTTGGCAGTGGAATTAACTCGAAAATATGGTTCAACGCTGTTCCCCTTTCATATGATACCCGTTCCTCCGATTCCCAAATACTCTAAAACGGATTATGAAGCGGACAGGCGCGCTGCAATGCAAAGACTCCAGGAATTTTGCCGGGAGCTTCTTGAAAATACAGACCATGAATACGGGGTTCGGGGAGGTGCTTTGCCCCATCTGGAAATATTAAAATATGCCGAAAAAAAAGATGCACATCTCATTATTATGGGCTCCCATACCAAAGAAAAGGCCGGAAAATGGTATGCGGGCAGTGTGGTGGAACGCGTCGGTTTCCGGTCGAAATGTCCAGCTATTGTGGTGACTGATCCTGAGGTTCTATTCACATGGGAAGACGGCTTAACCTCAAAAATACATACGGAAACGGACACGGATAGATCAATTCGAGTTTTTAGTAAGAACAGATCTCGTAACATGATAGAAAAATAGGTCTTTTTTTGGGGCATTATCGGGCGTGGTGAAGCCTTCTCGAAGCATAGGTTTCAGGTGTCAGCCCCGCCGCCGGCGGAGCCGGATTAATCAAACAAGAAACTTGAAGTTTCATACAAGCATTAAGGTTTCAGGTGTCAGGTGTCAGGTTTCAGCGCATCTGTTCATCATTCCTGACACCTGAAACCTGACACCTGAAACCTGATTATAAGGCTTTTGCTCAAAAAATGAATAAGCTAATGGTGAAAAGCATTTAAAAAATCGGTAATACTCCCAAAAGGGATGTCACCCTTTTCTCGCGGCAGAACCAACGGTTACCGGTTCTGAGGGAAATTTTTTATTAAACAATGAGAAGACAATATCAGCAACCCATTCCGGCTTTTTAACGGTATCACAATTGATTACCAGATCGAATTCCCGG
>CAYPIW010000093.1:0-13017 GCA_964410925.1 uncultured Desulfobacteraceae bacterium | reverse complement strand
AATATTTGTGTTTTGGTTGAAATGACTCGGAGACTCAGATGTATCAACACGGGGGTCAGGTGTCAAGAGCAGCATGCAAGTTTTACAAAACCATGAATTTTTTGATGTATTATATTATTTTTGAACGCATTTTTTCATACTTGACCTGTGGTTCATGTTTCATTATATTCCAGAAAAAATCCTGGTCTGTCACTAAAACCAAATTTTTACGAGTTCATCAACCTTGTCTCTATTCAAAAAACTATATATTGATCAGGAGGTGCTGCATACGCCTCAGGCGGTTTCTATTCGATCCCGCCTTCCGAATGTACCGGTTACCATCGTCCAGAGTTCTCGAGAAGTTTATACTTCAATTTCATCATCTGATGATCCTGTCCAAAAGGCCAAAACAATTCTTTTCCTTACCCGCAATAAAGGTCCTTTTGTCAGACCCTGTCCCGGAACGCGCATTTATACCTGTTGCGGGTATCAAATTCTGCATATCGGCACTTTTTGCACCATGGATTGCTCGTATTGCATTTTGCAATCCTATTTTCATCCACCGGTACTTCAGTATTTTGTGAACCAGGACAGACTCTTTTTAGAGTTGGATCATCTGTTTTTGAAGAAAAAAATAACCCGAATAGGAACCGGTGAATTTACAGACAGCATGATCTGGGAATTATGGACCGATCTTTCAAGCCGTCTTGTTCCAAAGTTTTCAAAGCAGTCCCGCGCCGTGCTGGAACTAAAAACGAAAACAACGGCCATTAACGGGTTAAGACATCTTCGTCACAATCGAAAGACCATTTTGGCATGGTCTTTGAACACAAACCGTGTCATTAAAAATGAGGAATTTAATACTGCATCTCTGTCCGAAAGACTCCGGGCTGCTGCAACCTGCGAATCATGGGGATACCCGCTTGGCTTCCATTTTGATCCGCTGGTTATCTATGAGGGCTGCGAAGAAGAATACCGGGAGGTTGTCCAAAAACTGTTTTCCAGTGTATCCCCTGAAAATATCGTATGGATCAGCATCGGCACCTTTCGTTTCATGCCGTCTTTAAAACCTGTCATACAAAAACGATTCCCGGAATCAAAAATAATTTATGGAGAATTCATATCGGGTATGGATGGAAAGATGCGCTACTTTAAGCCGTTACGGATTGAACTCTATCGTAAAATCATCTCCTGTATAAGGGAATATGCTCCTGAGGTTCTGCTCTATTTTTGCATGGAAGATGATGAGGTCTGGCAAAAATCCATGGGATTTATTCCTCAAGATCGCGGCGGTCTGCCGAAAATGCTCGATAACAGTGCAGTCAGAATCTGCAAATTAAAGGTGAGTTGACGGTGAAAAAACATCTTTTTTATTCGGCCATATTTTTTGCAACTATTTTTTTATCCGGTCTTTTGTCCGGCAAAACGTTATCCGCTCATGAGTGGTATTATGTAAAAAGGGTCTATGACGGGGATACCATTGTACTGGCAGACGGTCGACACATTCGTTATATCGGGATTAATGCTCCTGAAATTGATCATGAAAATAAAAAAGCCGAACCTTTCGGATATGCCGCAAAAAAGTATAATAAAACGCTTGTGTTATCCAAAGTGGTTCGGCTGGAATTTGACAAACAAATTCATGACCGGTACGGCCGCACCCTGGCTTATGTGTTTTTGAACAATGGGGAGTTTGTAAATAAACTTATGATAGAAAAAGGATACGCCTATTGTTTGTTCCGCAGCCCCAACAAAAATTATGATCAGGTGTTCCTGCAGTCCCAGCGAAATGCAATGTCGGCCAAACGGGGAATATGGCGTAACTGGAAAGAAAAAAAGGCAAGGTATTGGGGAAACAGAAGATCAAAACGATTTCATGATACAACGTGTGCCTTTGGGAAAAAGATTAATGGAGAGAACAAAATTGTATTTACTCGTACCTGGGATGCATTCTGGGCGGGATATGCTCCCTGCAAGAAATGCATGGCCGGGGGAAGGTGAGAGCTATTCCAAGCTCAATTAATAGTTTCGAAGTAAAAGTGAACTAAAGTTTGAAGTGATCTAAAGTGAGCTAAAGTCCGCCCTGGTGCAACTTGTACACATATGTTGATATCGGCTATAACTCATTGAAAACCTGCATTTATATATAGTGTTGGTGATCGGTCTGGGCCAGGGTTAAGAAAAGACAAGGTATTTAACAGGGAAAACTTTAGTCACTTTAGATCACTGTTAGTCACTTTTAATTTTTATTTGGACTATTCTTTTACTTTGTTTAATTCCTCTAAAAGTTTTTGTGAGATCTGGACGGGAACTTCGTCATAATGTGAAAATTCCATGGTAAATATTCCGCGACCCCCGGTAATTGACCTGAGATCCGGCGCATAGGTCAAAAATTCGACCATAGGAACGTTTGCCTTAATAACCTGATTTTTACCTTTACTGTCCATGCCAAGAACCCTGCCTCGTCGGCTGTTAAGATCTCCCATGATATCTCCCATGTATTCGTCCGGGGCCGTGATTGAAATTTTCATGATGGGTTCCAGCAGTACCGGGCCCGCCTCTGCAGCTGCTTTTCTAAATGCCAGAGATCCTGCGATTTTAAACGCCATTTCAGATGAGTCAACCGCGTGAAAGGAACCGTCATCCAGAGTAGCCTGAAAATCGATACAGGGAAATCCGGCAAGAACTCCCTTCCGGCAGGATTCAATAATACCTTTTTCAACAGCAGGTATATATTGCCTCGGAATTGCACCGCCCACGATTTTATCAACAAACTCAAAACCTTTTCCCCTGGGAAGTGGATCTAAACGGACCCAGCAATCACCGAACTGACCATGGCCTCCGGTTTGTTTTTTATGTCTTCCCTGAACCCTGACGGATTTGGTAATGGTTTCTTTATAAGGAACTTTGGGTGTGTTCAGCCGCACATCAACGTTAAACTTTCTTTTGAGTTTTTCAACGGTGACTTCAATGTGGATTTGCCCCAGGCCGGATAAAAGGATCTGCTTGGTTTCCGCGTTACGAGTGAGCTTTAGAGCAACATCTTCTTCCAACAGCTTTGATAAAGAGGTAAATAGCTTGTCTTCGTCTCCCTTTGATTTGGGCTCAAGCGCGAAAGAAATCAGGTGAGGAAGCGGTTCCGCGCATTTAAATTTTACCTTGCGGCCTTCATGACAAAGGGTGTCCCCGGTCGTCGTTTCTTTTAATTTAGCCACAGCCACAATGGAACCCGGTCCGGCTTCGTTAATTTGTTTCTGTTCTTTTCCGGCAAGTCTCAACAGCTGGTTATATCTTTCAGTTGTACTTTTATTTGTGTTATAGAACGTACCGTCTGCCCCCAGGGTTCCTGAAACCACCCTGAATAATGAAAGGCGACCGGCAAATGGATCGGCAACCGTTTTGAACACAAATCCGGAAAAGGGCGCATCCGGATCAGCCGTACATTCTATTTGAGTTTCACCGGCAGCATCAGCGGCAATCCAGGGATTGCGATCAAGGGGTGACGGCATGCAGTTAACAAAAAAATCCTGCAGAAGATCGATGCCGATATTTTTTGTGGCCGACCCGCAAAGAACCGGCACAAACGATCGCGTTAACGTGCCCTTCCGCAATACGTTTATGATTTCATCATCTGACAGGGATTCTCCGTCAAGATACCGTTCCAGGAGTTTGTCGTCCGACTCTATAACGTTTTCCACAAGAACTTCTCTCTCTTCTTCCACCCGATCCCGCAGATCCTGGGGAATATCAATTGCGGTTGCTTTGCCCCTGGTATCATAGGTGAATGCTTTCATACGGATAAGGTCAACGACACCTTTAAAGTCTGCTTCGGAACCTATGGGAATTTGGGTAACGACAGGTTTTGGCTTAAAACATTCTTCCGCACCTTTGAATGTACGAAAAAAATCCGACCTTTCCCTGTCGAGTTTATTAATAAAAATAACTGATGGCAGGTTGAATTCATCTATAAAATCCCAGGCCTGCTCGGTTTGAACTTTTACACCGTCTACGGCATCTATCAGCACAACAGCTCCGTCGGCAGCCTGCAAGCAAAGTTTGGTATCTGAAAAGAAATTCTGGTCACCGGGGGTGTCGATAAGACTGACCGTATGTTTTTTCCAGCTGTATTGATGGAATGCGCTGCTTAAACTGATGTGGCGTTTGAGCTCTTCAGGCTCAAAGTCCATTAGGGTGTTTTCATCATCGACGCATCCCAGTCTGTTCGTAACACCTGTATTGAAAAGCATTACCTCGGCCAAAGAAGTTTTGCCCGCACTTCCATGGGCCACGAAAGCAATGTTTCTTAAATTTTTTACATTCTCAGTCATTTACACTCCTCTCTGGTAAAATTATTAAATGTGATCCTGGAGTTCAATTTGTTATATGTTCATCTGAAAAAAATCAAGCTCAACCTGCATATTTTAAACAAATAAAAAATTCTTTATTTCCCTTTGGCCCCAGTATGGGGGAAGGGATAACAAATTCACGCAATAGACCTGTTTTTATAAAAAAATCCGAAAGACTCTTTATAACCCGGGCATGCAAAACAGGATCACGCACCACGCCGCTTTTGCCGACCTTACCTTTTCCCACTTCAAACTGAGGTTTTATCAAGGCCATGATCCGTGCATCTTTTTTCATGAACTTAATTACCGCGGGAACAACTATTTTAAGAGAGATAAAAGATACATCTATGGTGATGAGATCTACGGGTTCTTGAAGGCTTTCGGCCGGCATGTAGCGGATATTTGTGCGATCGATAACAACAACGCGAGAATCCTGCACCAGTTTCCAGGCGAGCTGCCCGTAACCGACATCCACGGCAAAAATGCGGATAGCGCCATGCCGCAGAAGACAATCGGTAAATCCCCCTGTGGATGCTCCCACATCCATACAGACAGCTCCGGTGATATCGATATTAAGCGCCTGCAGAGCTTTTTCCAGCTTAAGGCCGCCCCTGCTTACATAAGGGTTTTCTTCTCCTTTGAGACGGATATGATCATTTTTACAAATAAACGAACCGGGTTTATCCACAAGACGGTTATTCACCAAAACTTTTCCGGCCATAATCAGCGCACGGGCACGCTCCCGACTCTGTACCAGCCCTTTTTCTACAATTAACAAGTCAAGCCGTGTTTTTTTTATTGACATCAAGCATAATGTATAAATCAGGGTTTTTAAATTGCAATTGCTGTTTGGTTTAAGATATCTTAAAAAAGGCTTCGGAGCTGCGATTTGTCAATAGGCAAGGATCAGCGTTTACCATCCCCTTGATTTATAATTCATCAAGCGTTTGGCTGCGTTGACAATGCCATATGCATCGATACCGTATTTGGATCTTAGCATTTTTTGAGGACCGTGTTCAACGAAAATATCAGGTATTCCGATGCATTCCAAACGAAACCCGGTTATCCCCTGATCGCTCAAACATTCCAGCACCGCGCTTCCGAATCCTCCCTGACGTACATTCTCTTCAACGGTAATTATGCGCGGTATTTCGTGTGCAAGGGCGCCGATCAAATCAGCGTCAAGGGGTTTTACAAAACGACAATTGACAACCGTAGCAGATATGTCTTGTTCGGCCAGCGTTGCATGAGCGATAAGCGCGTCACTAACGGACCGGCCAATGGCCAGGATGAGAACGTCATGCCCTCTTTGAAGTACTTCTCCCTTTCCGATGGGTAAAGGAAGATCTCGTTTTTCAGTTTTTACACCCTCCACAACTCCACGGGGGTATCGAACGGCAACGGGACCCTTATGGGCAAGGGAGGTGATGAGCATTCGTACCAGTTCGTTTTCATCTTTTGGAGCCATAAGTATCATGTTGGGAAGGCTCCTGAGATAAGACAAATCAAATACACCGTTATGAGTCGCTCCGTCCTCACCCACAATTCCCCCACGGTCAACGGCAAAAACAACCGGGAGCGCTTCAAGACATACATCATGCAATATCTGGTCATAAGCACGCTGCAAAAAAGTGGAATATATCGCCACAACCGGTTTGAATCCTTCAGCGGCCAGACCTGCGGCAAAAGTTACCGCGTGTTGTTCGGCGATACCAACATCAAAAAACCGGTCCGGATAGGCCTCGGCAAACTTCACAAGCCCCGTGCCTTCCGGCATGGCCGCGGTCACTGCAACGATTTTTTCATCCTCTTTTGCCAGTTGCAAGATGGTTTCCCCAAAAACCTGAGTGTATGTACGATCGGAATATCCTTTATTCAGACTTTCTCCCGTATCCGCATTAAAGCATCCCACACCGTGAAAATAGACAGGATTTTTTTCCGCAGGAAGATATCCTTTGCCTTTTTTTGTCGATACATGAAGAAGAATCGGTTCGTTAAGACACTTAATATTATTAAGTATGTCGATAAGATGGTTCAGATTATGTCCGTCTATGGGACCAAAATATTCGAAGTTAAAGGCTTCGAACAGCATACCCGGAGTTATAAACGTCTTGAAAGATTCTTTTGAACGCTTGGCAAATTGATAAATATCGTCACCGACTTTGGGCAAAGATTTAAGAAAGTCTTTGAGCTCTCTTTTTAAATCCTGTAAATATTTTGCTGAAAAGGTGCGACTTAGAAAAGAGGACAGGGCGCCAACGTTGTGCGCAATGGACATATCATTGTCATTTAATATCACGAGAATATTCTTGTTGATATCCCCGGCCTGATTCAGACCTTCATAAGCAAGTCCGGCGGTCATGGATCCATCCCCTATCACCGCGATAACCTTGGACCTGTCATTTTTTAAACGTTTGGCGCATGCAATGCCCAGACCGGCGGATATGGAGGTGCTGCTATGACCGGTTGAAAATGCGTCATAAAGGCTTTCACTCATCCGGGTAAATCCGCTTATTCCACCATGCTGGCGAAGCGTATGGAATCGCTCCCTGCGCCCTGTAAGAAGTTTATGAGCATAGGACTGATGTCCGACGTCCCAGATAATTTTATCGGCGGGTGCGGTAAATACGTAGTGAATGGCAATGGCCAGTTCAACGGCACCCAGACTCGGCGCAAGGTGACCGCCGTTTCTCGATACCACTTCGATAATAATATTGCGAATCTCTGAAGCCAGCACCGGTAGTTCAGAGCGTGATAGTTTTTTTAAATCTGCCGGGGAATTAATTCTTTCAAGAAAGCTCAAGTTAGCGTTTCCTTTCTATAATATAACGTGCAATAGCGCGAAGCGGATCGGATTTGTTATCAAAATAATCGAGTGCCTTCAAGGCGGTGTTGATAAGTTTGCGGGCATACGCTCTGGATTCTTTTATCCCTATCAGGGCAGGGTAGGTGTTTTTGCCGCGAGCTTGATCGGTGCCGACACTCTTGCCCATTACAGCAGGGTCGCCTTCTACATCTAGAATGTCGTCGGCCACCTGAAATGCAAGTCCGATGTTTTTTGCATAGATTCTCAAGCGTTCAATCTGTTGATGACTTCCGTCCCCCAAAACGGCGCCGGTATAAATGGAAGCCTCAATCAGGGCACCGGTCTTTAATGCATGTATTTTTTCAAGATCCTCAATATCAAGCTGAATGCCCTCCGACACAATATCCCTCATTTGTCCTTCAATCATACCTTCGTACCCGGCCGCCGATGCAATATGATGTAAAACCTTGAGCCATTTCAAGCTATGTTTATGGGTTTTGAAATCATTTCTTGAAAGAATCTGAAAGGCCAGGGTTAAAAGGCCGTCACCTGCCAGAATTGCGGTAGCTTCATCAAAGGCCGCATGACATGTCGGTACTCCTCTGCGCAAGTCATCGTTGTCAATTGCCGGAAGATCGTCATGGATTAATGAATAGGTATGGATCATTTCAATGGCGCAGGCGGCTCGAATGGTATTCTCGGGCTTGCCTCCGACAGCTTCGGCAGCGGCCAGACATAAAATAGGCCGTATGCGTTTGCCCCCTGCCATTAGCGAATATTTCATGGCCTCAAGAATCCGGCTGGAGTTTGCAGCAAAATCAAGGAGGTGTGCCAGGGCATCATTGAGCAGTTTGCGTTTGGCAACTAAATATGGCTTCAAATCAAAACTATTCATGTATCAAATCGCTTGCAGATATAAAATTTATTCTAACCGATGTCATAAGTAAACCAGGATGTCAACATTCTCTTTTATGGAGGTGTTTCCGGAGATAGATGGTGTGCCGGGCTCTCCCCAAAGTCATTAGAGGGAAATAATGACAATAAAGATTGTATTTAATCATGAAACCCCGGCTGAGTTCGGCGCCTTGCCGCAAATCGGCTTTAATATTTTTACGCGTCAATTCGATTCTTTTCCCCACAATGTAGCCTGGAAAGCCGGTACCGGTGTATTGAGGTTCATGCCAGGTACCCGATTCTTGACGTTGAATCAAAAAGTTAAGACCACGCTCAATGTTACTGAGATAGCCATCAGGATCTGCGGCGAGAAGGCCCATCAATGCCCAACCAGTCTGCGAGGGCGTACTCGGACCGATACCCCGCATGGAATGGTCCATATAAGAACGGCAGCTTTCCCCCCATCCGCCATCGAAGTTCTGACGACTCCGGATCCAACCGGCAGCCTTGCGCACGTAAACCGCATGCATATCTTCACCCACGGCCTTTAAAGCCGGGAGTACGGCGGCAGTTCCATAAATGTAATTCACTCCCCAGCGACCGAACCAACAGCCATCAGGTTCCTGCTCTTTTCGGATAAAATTTACGGCGCGATGAACTGCCGGGTGATGGATATCCATGCCCAGGTATCCACAGGCCTCGAGTACATGGGCAGTAACATCAACACTGGGAGGATCCAAAGCCTCGCCGAAGTCGCAGAAAGGTATTTTGGTCAAAATTGCCAGATTGTTGTCCTTGTCAAAGGCTGCCCATCCGCCGTTGCTGCTTTGCATGGCAAGCAACCAGTTTAGCGCACAGCCGATCGCCTCTTGCAGTTTTTCGCGATTTTCGTAACCCCCGGCCAAACGCGCCAGCACGAGGAGGGTTACGGCGGTATCATCCATATCCGGGTAAAATCGGTTCGCTCGTTCAAAAGCCCAGCCACCGGGCTCGGCTTTTTTGATTTTGACATTCCAGTCACCAGGTTCTCGGATTTGCTGATCAAGTACCCATTCAACGGCACGCCGCATGGTATCCGAGTTTCGATAGTCCCGTCGGCAATCCTGCATGGCCATAAGGGTCAAGGAGGTATCCCAGACCGTTGATTCGCTGGCCTGGATGTGAAGACCGTCGTCTATTTCATACAACCAGTGGTCATTGAGAGTGTCCAGTCCCTTCTGGAGTACCGGATGGTCTAACGGATAATCTTCCGTGTACAGAGCTATGAGGCTGTAGATCCAGGGAGGCTGAATTCCACCCCAGGAACCGTCGGAGTCCTGATGCTTGATAATCCATTCCAGGCAGAGCCTTATGGCTGTTTCTCTTCCAGGGGTTATACCGATTTTTTGATAGGCGTGTAAAAAATGATCCATCAACAGAAAGCATCGTTCCCAGGACAATTCTTCCCGATTGCACCGCAGAGAATAGTCCATTCGCGAACGTCCTTCGGGAAACAATTCATCCAGACGCCGTGGAACCGGTAAGGGGCGAACCGGGCACCGGGCGCATAAAATACTTAGTGGAAGAAGCGTCGCCCGGACCCACGGAGCAAAATTGTAAATATCGAATGGAAACCATCGCGGGAAAAAAATGATTTCAGGGGGAATATTTGGAGTTTTCCTCCAGGGCCATTCTCCGATCAGAGCCAGCCAGTAGCGAGTAAATACGCGAGTTTTGGGCAAGCCCCCGTGTTCAAAAATCCACTTGTGAGCTTTTTTCAAAGATGGCGTATCCACCGTTATTCCTGTGGCCCGCAGCGCGGCATAGGCCTCCACCGTGGCGTTGATATCTCCCCCTGGGGCGTCATAATAGGTTTCCCAGGAACCATCGGAACGTTGCTTGTTCAAAATTCCCCGGACCATACCGTCCACTTTGGGATCATTTTCTATGCCGAGAAAATGCATGGCCAAAAGCCATTCGGATTCAATGCAGACATTAGACTCAAGTATGCCCATCCAGAATCCCTGGGGTTTCTGATGGCTGTCAAGCCACCTCAACCCCTGCTCGATGGTCCGGTTCAGGTCGGAAATTGTATTGTTTTTTTTTGTATCCATAAAGATCTAAGGTTCGCTGCGCTCACGGAATGATAGAATGGCGGAATAATGGAATAATGGATTGGCGGGATATAAATGAAATAAATATTGTTTTTATGGTGAAAATTTAAAAAATATTTTATAGGCTAAACCATGCGATGCAAAAAAGACCCAACATTCTCTCCGAGCCGTAGGTGTTACGAGCCGGAGGCCAATATTCCATTGTTCCATTATTCCCTCCGGGGCGTAGGCCCTACGGGCCGGAGGCCAATTGTGAGCGAAGCGAACTAAATTATTATATATAGCAAGGAATTGAAATGAAAGCAAGCTGGGGAATTGTTATCACTCTTGCATTGGAAACTCAACAATTATTCGGTCGATGGTGCTGGCGGCCGGAAGATGGAAGACTTGTCCGTCATGTGCCTGTCACTGCCGGATTGGAAATCATCATTGTCCGAGCCGGTCTCGGTTATCAACGCGCTTATTCCGCCACCCGTTGGTTGATGACTCAAGGGGTTGCCGGACTGATGGCCCTGGGTGTTTCCGGGGGCCTGGATCCGGGTTTAAAACCAGGAACCCTGGTGGTGGCAGATAAAGTGCTTTACCTCGACAGTGACCGGATAACCGATGTCTGGCGAGCAGAGACGTCTGTTTGCCAACAGGCTCAAGATCGGTTGAATGCTCGAGGACTCACCGCACGGATTGGAGGAATCCTCACCGTGCCGCGGCCGGTTTTATCCGTGGAAAACAAACAAGCGCTATTTCATCAGTCCCGCGCGCTGACGGTAGACATGGAAAGTGCCGCTGTCGCACTGGTTGCCTCTCAGACCCATCTTCCATTTTTCGGGATGCGGGTCGTTTGCGATCCGGCCAGGCAAGCGGTGTCTATGGACATCAGCGACCGTATCAATCCGGCGGGGACGATTCAAATTTTATCTTTGATCAGTTTTCTGTTTCAACATCCTTGTCTGATGGCTGAGCTTTTCCGCCTGGCAAAACAATACCAAACGGCTATGACTGCTCTGAGGCGGGGATACCAGGCATTGGTAAACCAGAAGTTTTCCTTTCTCTAATGGTGTTCGGAAAGGGTGGAGTTTGTTGACCGGGTTGTCAAACCGAGTGTTTTGCCCGGTGTGTTCGGTTGCGTTTTTCAGGGCACACTATTTTCCAGGGGCGGGTTACCAAATCCATCACCGCAGTGGGCTCAAATCCACAGTGAACCATGCAGTTTTTGCAGCGTGGGTCTTTACCGACGCCATATCGGTGCCATTCGGTCGTATCCATGAGCTCTTTATATGTAGCGGCAAAGCTGTCGTCGATGAGATAACAGGGACGCTGCCATCCAAAAATATTACGGGTTGGATTGCCCCAGGGCGTGCATTCGTAATTCCGACGGCCGGCTAAAAAATCTAAGTACAGGCTGCTGTGGTTAAACCGCCATTTCCTGCCTTGGCCGATTTCGAAAAGCTTTCGAAACAATACCCTGGTTGTTTTCCGGTTCAGAAAGTTTTCCTGGTCCGGTGCATCGGGGTAGCAGAAACCGGGTGCTACGGTCATGCCCTCGACTCCTATAGAAGTTAGAAAATCAAACAAACGGGCAGCACTTTCAGGAGTCTCGTCAGCGTATAGTGTGGTATTGGTGGTCACTCGAAAGCCCCGTTTAATCAGGAGCCGGATTGTTGTCACCGCCCGGTAAAATACGCCTTCGCGGCCAACCATGGCATCATGGCGTTCCTCCAATCCATCCAAATGGACATTAAACGCCAGGTACCTTGAAGGATGGAATTCATTGATTCTATTGGCTGCCAGCAGAGCGTTCGTACACAGATAAACGAATTTTTTATGAGCCACAAGTTTCCGGACAATCCGGGAAATATCCGTGTGAAGCAAAGGCTCGCCACCGGCAATAGATACCACAGGAGCAGGGCACTCTTTTGCGGCTGACATACACT
Source organism: uncultured Desulfobacteraceae bacterium (assembly GCA_964410925.1). GTDB lineage: Bacteria > Desulfobacterota > Desulfobacteria > Desulfobacterales > UBA11574 > S5133MH16. Next base: position 968 of record CAYPIW010000093.1, on the reverse strand, counting down.
CTGAAACACTTAACTGACGGTTTAATGTTTCCTCGGGATGCGCAATTTTACCACATCCCCGGCAGCGAAGATTACACCGAAATAACGGCTCGATCATCAGTACGAGAGGGAATCGCTTGTGGCCCAGCAATAATTGCTTGATGATGTAAGTGCCGATACGGGCTTTTTGTCCAGCCGGTATACTCATAGTTTCAGACCTCGCAAATTCAGACCTCGTCATTCAGCTTGGAAAAATAATCGTGACTCCTTAATTTTCTCGGGATTGCATGAAAATTGGACACTGGCCCTCAGGTTTCAGGTGTCAGGTGTCAGTATTGAAAAAGCGAGAGCCAGCCTGAAACCTGACACCTGACACCTGAAACCTTTATGCTGACACCTGAAACCAAACAGCCATGGCAATCTCAGCAAACAACAATCTTGATTTACACCCGGGAGAAGGTAAGTTAAGTATGATGGGTAACAGGTTTTATAGAAAGGGTTTGATCTCTCTTTTTCTTGTTATACTTACATTATCTGTTTACCGGCAGACAAATCATCATGAATTTATAAATTATGATGATGATCTGTACGTCACTGCCAACCCCCCTGTCAGGTCCGGACTGACCTTAAGAGGGATTAAATGGTCATTTACTGCGGGACACGCAAAAAACTGGCATCCTTTAACATGGGTGTCGCACATGTTGGATATTCAGCTCTATGGGATGAATTCCGGGCTGCATCATAGGACCAGTCTTCTTTTTCATATAGGGAACACCTTATTGATATTTTTTGTTTTCAGGAGGATGACCGGTCATTTATGGCGAAGCGGTTTTGTTGCCGCCCTGTTTGCACTCCATCCGCTTCATGTGGAGTCGGTTGCATGGGTGGCAGAACGTAAAGATGTCTTATGCGCTTTTTTCTGGATGCTGACTGTGTGGAGTTATATCCGGTATGTTGAACGTCCCGGGGTTTATAGATATCTGCTTATT
>CAYPIW010000092.1:0-7983 GCA_964410925.1 uncultured Desulfobacteraceae bacterium | reverse complement strand
TTCTCCTTTTTTTTGGTGTTTTTGTCTAAAACCCTTTTAAAGGAAAAGCGCCCTTTTTTATACCCTTTTAAAATTTACACAAAATATTATACACTACCGTTTTCCAATTGTTGTACATTCTGTTTTTGCTGAAGATAATTTCTCTCCTCCCGGTCCACCTCATCTTGGGAAATCGCATTTCGTTTCAACGCTTCAAGTTTGCGTTCAAGCGATTTTTTGGCCAACTCCAATGATCGCTGTTCCACGGAAATCAATCGCTTGGTATTCTCCTCGTCCTCGGCGAGTTCTCTGAGGTTTGCCTGGGTTTCTTCAACACTTGCCTCCAATCGGGCCACCGCCAGTTCGTATTCCGTGGGATCTATTTGAATCAATACGCTTTTAGCTTCTATCAATTCACCGGATTTCAAGCGAGGATGAATGGACTCGACCTTACCCTTAACCTCAGCGACCGCTTCCCATACCCATCCGGGTTCGGCAACCCCGTATCCGACAGCCCGTGGAATCAGATCCACAGAGGGCGCCTCGATGATCCGAAGCGTTCTGATCAATTCTTCCCCCTGTTTCCGTGTTGGGCCGGACCGATGCGTCATCAAATACACTACCGCCACAAGCGCCGCCACAACCGGCAAGATTTTCAATAAACTTTTGACAGATTTATTAATCAATTTTCTCATGATGATGCCTTCAACTATATCGCAAATCCAAATGATTCATTCCGAGCTACTCTGTCTTGAAACCATATGCCGTCTTGAAAAACGACAGCCGGATGGCTCTGATCAGGAAAATCAGCAACAGGATGGCTCCGGCAGCAAACACCAGGTGTGGCAGCGTGCTGAACCATGTCAGGGTCCGAATGACTTCTCCGGAGACGATTTCCGGGCTGCGGGCATACCATAATCCATGTTTGACGGCGAACCACATCTGATAAAATCCGGCCGGAATCAGGTGAAAAACCGCCATAGCCGCAAGGCCGCCGTTCAGACCCAGGAAGCTCCACTTGAGCAGCCGGTCCGACCAGGAGGCCCGGGTCACAATATGGCGTACCGAAAAGAGCAGCAGGGATATGGCCAGAAGTCCGTACACCCCGAAAAGTGCGGTATGTGAGTGGATCGGTGTTGTGTTGATACCCTGAATAAAGTACAGAACAATCGGCGGGTTGATCAGAAAACCGAAAATGCCGGCGCCGACCAGATTCCAGAAAGCCACCGAGATGAAGAAATAAACCGGCCATTTGTATGCATAGGCCTGACCGCCTTCCCGAACCACCTTAAGATTATGAACCACTTCGAATCCCAGCAGAGTAAGGGGCACTACTTCCAGAGCCGAAAATACGGCCCCCAGAGCGAGAATGGGCATCGGACTGCCGCTCCAGTACAAATGGTGAAAGGTGCCGATTACACCGCTGCCCAGGTAGAGGAAAACGATGAAGTAAACGGTGGTGAGGGCAAACTTTTTGCTGACAGCACCGATTCTCGACAGCAAAAAGGCCATCACCACGGTGGCAAAGACTTCGAAGAACCCTTCCACCCAAAGATGCACCACCCACCATCGCCAGTACTCGGCATCGGAAAGATGACTGTCGCGGCTGTACATCAGCCCGGCCATATAAAACAAGGGGATACTCACCGAGCTGTAGAGCAGCATATGGGTCAAACCGCCCTTGTCATCTTCCGTTTTCAAGGCTGGAGCAATGGATCGAAACACCAGTACCAACCAGATCAACATGCCCACAATCAACAGTACCTGCCAGACGCGTCCCAGCTCGATGAACTCATAGCCCTGGTGGCCGAAGTAAAAGCTGCCGCCGTCTATCAAACCGAGGATCGACAGCCAGGCTCCGCTCATGGCGCCTACCACCACTATTACCACCGCGGCAAAAAGAAAAAGATTGCTCTTGTCCTTGGATTGTGCATTGTCCGCCTCCATGATTAATAATTGTATTTTATCTTAATTACGATTATTGTCAGTTCTTTGATCCTTTTTATTTGAAATTTTGTAATTATATCTTGGCTGTATATAGGAGCTGTTTTGCTGTCAACAAAAAAAGGATAAACATTTTTTCATCAATGCATGACTTATTTTGGAAAGGGAAAAAAGGGGGCCATCCCCCGAATATATTCCGGGGGATGAGGTTATCTCATTGTGCTATTGCCATGAACCTTGTTTCATGTTTGCGGTAAGCTCTCTGACCTCCGTCAGGTCTTGCTGCATAGCACTCCATCCATACCACAGAGCGTAATCCGGGTTGGCATGGAAAGTTCCCTGAAAGGTTCTCATGCGATGTTTTAAAAACATCCGGAAAAGTTTTTGTTCGATAACGGTCGGAGCGTCATGAAAGGTCAAAAGATCGGGAAAAGCATGGGCATAATTTTCAGGTCTGGCCAAAATGCCTTCTTTATAGAGATCTGCCACAATTCTGATGGCCTCCGCCATTACCCGGTCCGCTTTACGAATCATCTCATCGCCCTTTTCCAGTTCACCCCTTGCAAAGTTGGCCGAATGACATTGATTGCAGATTTTAAGCATTTTAGCCCGTTCGTCCTGCCAAGGCTTCCCGGGTCAGGCGAACTACATCCGCTTGTTTGACAACATCCAGACGAGTGGTGGGTTTGCCCTCCGGATCAAGCACTCCAAGGGCTTGTAAAATCAATGAGCGATCGGATGCCCACTGTTGATCTTCGGGCATTGGCAGTCGCACGGCGAGAAAGCCCCATGCAGTCCGAACCTCATGATCGCCACCGCTCATATGACAGCTCTGACATGTGGGTGCCGCAACATCCTCTGGAAGTTTTCCGCATTGTTTTAAAAGAAAGCGAACACCATGTTTGGATGACTCATACATCTCCCACTGAGGGTGATCAAAGCCCATATGGCAGGTTCGGCAGGCCTGCGGCTGTCTGGCTTCTTCGCTGGAAAACAGATGGCGAGTATGGCATACATCACAGGATGCCAATCCGAAACCGGGACTATCCTTTTTCAACTCTCTGATTTCATTTTCGGATTTGATTCCGTGTTTGTGGCATCCTCCGCAGCCTTTCATGCCCTCCGTTAGGCTCATTGGCTGCCAGTGAAATGTCGGCATGGCCTTCATGGCATCCTCCATTTTAAATTAAGGAATATAGATAATTAAATTGATAATTATGCTCTATCTAAAGTGGAAAGCAGTGGATAAGCATCTAAAAAAATGGCATTCGTCAAAAAACAGGTAAAGACTTTTGGATGTCAAATATTTTCAAATGATTCGATAAGCGAAACATATTTCTCGTGGATCATTTTCCTATCGAATTCCCAAAACTCATTCAGCATGGCCTGATCTTCCTGATCAGAAAAATAGCTTCTGGCTGAAGGAAAAAAGACCTTATCCTCTTTTTTAATGTGTTTCGGGTAAAAGTCTGCCAACAAACGAAGATTAGATACAATTTCTGCTAATGCCGATTTATCGCCGTTTCTATAACGCTTGTTAGCTTCTATAAGTTTTTGGGTAGTGTTACGTCCCAAAATGTGTTCTTCAATCAGCTCATTCATCAACAGTTGGTCTTCCTCGGACAAATCCCTTTTACCAAGTTCTCTAAAAAGAATGCCCTCTTCTTTTCCATGATGAGTTCTATCAGCATATGTACGGATAAAGTCAACCATTGTATCAACGAATACTGGATCAACAGTTTCTTCCTTCTCAATTTGATACAGGATATGTTTGATTATTCCAATCATTCGCTCGATCAGACGGTGTTCAATCATGAGTGGGGCACGTGCTTGCATTTTAAACCTTCCTTTTATAGACCCTTTTTAGGAGCATAAACAGTATATTTCTACTCTTCACGTATCATGACCAACAACATTTTTAACGGCAATTTTGCATGAAGAGAACCGGCATGAAGAGAATGGGCAATACCGGCCGGCATAATCAACGAATTTTTCTAGGTTGATGGCCTTGCCTTTAAGGGTGCTGGATTGATCGTTCATGCGAACCTCCTTGATTAAATAGGCGGATAGAGACACCCGCTGCGTTGTTATCATCCAGCGCCGCTGACCGAAATTATTTCATTTGCTCTTAATTAAAACATATCAAATTGGATCTATAAATATCAAACCAAGACTGTTTTTAAGATATCGTTTTCATATTACACAATGTTATAATGTAGAATTATATCGTGACAGTAATTTGCTAATTGCTAAGTTTCAAAGTAATTGATCATTAATCTTACAATAATTGAACCCGCCATCCCGCTACCCAGTTTAGTCCACGCTGGGTGGAAATCCCGAAAAAAAATCCGGATAATCCCAAAATAGACTAAGCCCGCCACGGGGCTTATAGTTGTATACTTTGCCCCTGAGTTGATTTTGTATCCCTCCTGCGTTAAAAGAAAATGCGTCTCAAACAATTCTTTATCAGAAGGGATACAGATGCCACTATCAGCGACACCGGAAGATATTAAAGCATATCAGAAACAATTGGAAAAGAACAAAATAATCTCGTCGGGGGTCGGACCATGGTAACTAACTACAATAACAATAAAAACAACCTAAAATAGGCAGTGATATCGTCGCAAACAACTTTTTTTTACCCCCAAAAGAACCTTTTAAGTTCTAAAAAGTATTTCAAAAAATCCTTAGACCTATTATTTTTTACCCCAAATAGCATGTTTAATACCAAAAAACGGTCATTTTTAGATCTCTTTTATAATTTTTCAAAGAGTTAGCGTGACCCGACCCTAAATTGCCATAGAATGGGCTGTAACCTTCTTAACCGGAAGAATTCTTTGTTCAATATCCGGTCCAATTTTTCGTTTCATTACCCGCAAGTCATGTTCAGACTGAAGATTCAGCCAGAATTGGGCCTCAACCCCGAAATATCGTTCCAGTCTGAGTGCTGTGTCAGCGGTTATGCTCCTCTTGCCGTTTACAATCTCGCTTATTCTATTTGGAGGAACCGCTATATCCCGCGACAATTGATTCATACTTATTCCCATGGGTTCCATAAAATCTTCACGTAAGATTTCACCGGGCGTAATGGGGTCAAGAAAATCTTTGTTGCTCATCTTTTCACCTCAATGATAATCGACGATAGCTACGTTAAAGGCATTATCATCATGCCATTCAAAGCAGATTCGCCATTGTTTGTTGATACTGATTGCATATTGTCCTTGTCTTTTACCTTTCAAAGCGTGAAACATATTTCCTGGATTTAACATCAACGCATTCAGGCTTGGCGCGGCATTGAGAACCATCAATCGTTTTCGTGCTTGTCTTTCAAAGGACTGGAATCGGCGCACCGGCCTATCGTTAAAGAGTTCCTCAGTATCTTTGCAGGCAAAAGATTTTATCATACGTTAAAAGTATTATGGATTGCGTAATATGTCAAGCGAAAGTTTCAGCTGGGATCGTGTAGCCGGGGGCGTCGTCGGGGGTCGGACCATGGTAACTAACTACAATAACAATAACCTAAAATGGGCAGTGAAATCGTCTTAAACAACTTTTTTTACCCCCAAAAGAACCTTTTAAGTTCTAAAAAGTATTTCAAAAAATCCTTAGACCTATTATTTTTTACTCCAAACAGCATGTTTAATACCAAAAAACGGTCATTTTTAGATCTCTTTTATAAATTTTTCAAACAGTTAGCATGATCCAACCCCAAATTTCCGACGGAGCCTATTTCTCTGGGGTCAGACTCAAATTTTAACCCTCGAAATACTCAATGTATGTCTGTGGTTAAAATTTTCGTCTTCCTTGATCTTAACAAAAAGCCCTGGTTTTCGTTCGGGCACTATGTATACTTTCGGTTGTAAGGTCGGCGGAAGCCAGGTTGCGGGCGAAAAAAACTTATTTCTCTTTTAATTTTCGATAGTTTTCAATAATCCTCTTTGCCCCTCCCCAGGTCAAGAGAACCCCCAGAAGATAGAAACAGAACCGGATGTAGTACATAAACGAAGAAAAATATTCGATCTCCTCTATTTTAGGCATAACCTGGGGTATCCTGAAGAAAACCCCGATTCCGGCAAGCGTAAGGATAACTCCCCAGACGATTTTAGTGACGATTTTGTTTTTATCCATAGCTCGATTACTCTGTAAGTGTTCAAAACCTCGCAGGTTCAAAGGTTCTGGGTTCTGGTTACTTTGCCGTCTCAATTTTCACTTTTTACGAGTTCATCAACCCTGAACCTCTGAACCCTTTACCCCTAACCCCTGAAACCTGAACTTCTAATCTTTCCGGGTAGAACCGGGAAGTTACCTTCCCGGAGCCCCCACAGACCCGTACGAGCGCGATTAACGCATACGGTTCCTCGGTGTCATGGATTCGCTACGAGTATTGGTGCACAATCCGTGGCGTCGGCAACGGGTATCGTTTCAACAGCCTGTTGAAGCGCTCCCATGGCATATCCTTGTTCCTTGATCTCCGGTTCAGCCATTTGCGCCAGGATCGCTTGGCCTGCTCGTAGAAGCTTTTCACGCCACACGAATTAAACGTGACCCCATAGTAACCGTAATGCCCGTGCAATTTCCGGCTCAGCGTCCGCCACTGCTCCTTTACAGGTTTGTGACGGTTGCGCTTACACCATTCATACACACGCCTCACGGCCTGCTTCAGCTTCTTCTTGGCCGTCTTTCGCTTCACCACCCATTTTCCCTTTCGGGACTTACTCCAATGATGAGTAAAACCCAGAAAGTCGAAAACCTCCGGCTCATTGTTGCTTCCACCGGGATGGCGAAAATCCACAAGCCGTGTCTTCGTATCGTGGATGGTCAGACCAAATCGCTCAAAGCGCTTCGGCAACCCCTCGCATACGCGGTACGCGTCGTCCTCATTGCTGAATACGATTACAAAATCGTCGGAAAAACGAATCAACTCCGCCCTTCCTTTCAGCCTCGACCGAACCTCCCGCTCAAACCAGACATCCAGAACTTCATGCAGATAGATGTTGGCAAACAACGGCGATATCACCCCCCCTTGAGGCGTTCCCTCTTTTGGGTAGTGCAGCGCCCCGTCCTCCATCACCCCTGCCTTAAGCCATTTGCCCAGCACCCGGGTAACTACCCCATCTCGTACCCGTTTCTTATAAAACTCCCGCAGATACTCGTGCTTTACCGTGTCAAAGTAACTCTTGAGGTCAACTTCTAACACCCAGCAGACACTACCCATTCCCATGATCGCACGCCACAATGCCTCCAACGCCTGCAACGCATTGCGGCCCGGTCGAGATCCGTACGAACAGTCAAGAAAATCCTGTTCGTAAAGCGGTGACAACAACATCACCACCGCACGCTGCAAGATCTTGTCTTCCAGCGTCGGAATTCCGATCGGCCTTATCGGCTCTCCCCCCACTTCCTTGGGGATATACGCCCGCTTCACCGGCGGAGCAAAGTAACTCCCTGATTTGAACCGCTCCAACAGCGAGGAAAGATTATTTCTCAAATCCACCTCGTATTGCGCAGCCGTCACATCATCCACCCCTGCTGCACCGTCCTTGCGGGTTCGCCGATAGGCTTCTTCCAGCCACTTAAGATCAACGTAATAGGCAAGCGAGGTAAAGCCTGCGTCCGGCATCTGCTTCGCAAGTTTTGCTATCCGTTGCTGTCTCGTGTACACGCTTTCAGATTCCAATGCACCCTCCGTGTTTCCCATCAACAGTTCCATGACCCGGCACGGCCCTTTCCATTACTCCGGCTCTCCCCGGTACAGGATTCGCCGTCCTCATCGGTACTATTGCCGTGCTAAGACTCCCTGCTGTCTTCCGGATGCGCTTCGTCGCCTCCGCACACCCGTACCACCGACCTTTCCATTTCCACTTTCGTATCTCCTGCAAGGCCCCGAAAGGAGGGCTACTTTGCAGGCCCGGGTTTTACGGGCTTGCCCCGATGGTCTCCCGCGCCAGTATCTATACGATAGAACAGCGAGGGCCTCCCAGGTTCCTGGGGAGTCCTTCCCATGCCTTTGCCCTGCTCAAGAGACCCCGGCCGCGCCGTTTTGCCATGCCATTACAGCAC
>CAYPIW010000091.1:0-43614 GCA_964410925.1 uncultured Desulfobacteraceae bacterium | reverse complement strand
GAAGCAGAAACTTTTTTGTATTTATACCCTGGCTCATCAACGCTTTCCTGATTGATTTGATCCAAGAGTCGATCAATCAGCAAGCTGATATCACCCGGTCTTTCTCTTAGCGGCGGCAGTTTTAAAACAGCAACGGCAATACGATAAAACAGGTCGGACCTGAAGTGATTTGCTGCAACCTCATCGATTAAATTTCGGTTTGTTGCAGCAATTATTCTCACATCAAATTTGATGGGTTGTGTTGCCCCAAGTCTCGTAATTTCTTTTTCCTGGAGAGCTCTCAATATTTTTGTTTGTGCCAACATTGGCAATTCACCAATCTCATCAAGAAATAAAGTCCCCATATTTGCTGCTGCAAAATAGCCTTTTTTTTGCTTGTCAGCTCCGGTAAACGCTCCTTTTTCATGACCAAACAATTCAGATTCTATTAATTCAGATGGAATGGCTCCGCAGTTAACCGAAAGAAAAGGCTTGCCTTTACGGGGGCTTGCTTCATGAATAGCTCTGGCAAGCAGCTCTTTTCCTGTACCGGTTTCACCTTCAATAAGGATGGGAACAGATCTTGGAGCAATATGTCGAGCCTTTGTAATAACTCGACTCATAATCCGGCTTCGACGAACAATGTTTTCAAACTCCGGTGCTTCCAGCGGTAAACCGGATGATAATTTTTCTAGGCGGCTATCAGGTCCGCGAAGAAGATCCGGAATGAATTCGGCGGAAATGTCAAAGGGGATCGAAGCGGTTCGAACACCATGTTCACGAGAGGACTCAATCAGCTCGGCCGGAAACCTTGTTTTGGCTAAAATGATCCACACGGCTGCCATGGCCGGTGTGCCGGGGCTGAGATGAAAGGTCAGGGAAACAGAAGAACCATATTCAGTTATTTTATCTGAAACTAAGCGGGATGCTGTTTGATAGATTTCACCGAAATTTGTGGGGCTGGAAAGAGATTCATAATGAGCGGTAATTTTTGCAGGTGTTTTCTCCTGCAACCATTTTATATAGTTAGAAGAACGGTCTTTCCAATAATTGCTGATCAAAACGATTTCATCATACGTTCGTTCTATTGCCGCCTGTGCAATCGGGCCAAGCCCGACCTTTTCATTTTCTGAAGAGGCTTTTAAATCTGTCGCTCCTAACCAGCAAATTAGTATTTGAGCCATAATAATAGTTAATACAAAAAATTTTCTGTATTTGCAAATTTTTTTATGCTTTTTTCACATCATAAAAAACGGATCCACATCCAACACCACATTGACATCCCGGGTGCTGATGTTTGCTTTATTTTCAAACCATATCTGGTGGAGAAACCGGTGAAGCTGTTTTATGCTCGGGCATTTTAAAAGGATCTGCCACCGGTATTGTTTTGCGATTTTAGGAAGTGAGGCTTCAATGGGTCCCAATATTTCCACGGATTTTAAAAAAGAAGGATCGTTTTTTCTCAACGTATGGCAAAGATCTCCGATGACCTGAGCATGCTGCCGGGTTTTTTCCGGGTCTTTGCCTGATATTTTAAGCTGGACCATCCTTGAAAATGGGGGATAATTCAGGCTCTTTCGGAAGACGATCTCATGGTTGTAAAAAGCTTCAAAATCCTGGTGTGTTGCAGATAAGATGGCGAAGTGATTTGGGTTATACGTTTGAAGGATTACTCTGCCGGGCGCAGATCCCCGCCCGGCTCTCCCGGCAACCTGTGCTAACAGTTGAAAGGTTCGTTCCCCGGCCCGAAAATCCGGAAAATTGAGCGAGAGATCCGCGCAAATAATACCTACCAGGGTAATGTTGGGGAAATCATGGCCTTTTGCGACCATTTGAGTCCCCACAAGAATATCTATGGTCTGGTTCCTGAGACCTTTCAGGATTTTCAGAATGGAGCCTTTTCGCCGGGTGGTATCCCGATCCATTCTGGCGGTTCTGGCTTCGGGAAAAAGAGATGTTACGGCGGCTTCCACTTTTTCGGTCCCCATACCCAACTGCAGGATTTTGCCGGAGCCGCAAGACGTGCAGTGTGATGTGGACGCCCGGGTATAACCGCAGTAATGACATTTGTATGCATTGATTTTCTGGTGCAGGGTAAGTGAAATATCACAATTTTTGCATCTTATGGCATCACCGCAGGCCGCGCAAACCGGATAACTGGCAAAGCCGCGCCGGTTCAGAAAAAGAAGAACCTGCTCACCTCGATCAAGGGTTGCTTTCATTTCCTGATGAAGTTCCGGTGTAATGAAGCGCCGGATTCCCCGAGAATCTCTGCTCTTGCAGAGATCCACGACAGTGATCTCCGCAAGAGGGCGTTTTTGAATTCTGTTTTTTAATGTCACCGCCTTAAATTTTTCGGTGGTTGAATTATAGTATGATTGTATGGAAGGGGTAGCGGACCCCAGCAGGGCAACTCCGTGATTAAGCTTTGCTCTCACAACGGCAAGATCCCTGGCATTATATCTCAGACCACCCTCCTGCTTGTAAGAGGGGTCATGTTCTTCGTCAACGATAACAATGCCGATCTTCTCAAAAGGTGCAAACACGGCGGATCTTGCACCGATAGCGATGGTCGCCTCCCGGCAAGCGATGCGCATCCACTGATCATAGCGCTCTCCGGCCGAAAGACCGCTGTGAAGAACGGCAACACACTCTCCAAAACGGGCCCGGAAGCGGCGTTCCATCTGGGATATAAGAGCAATCTCAGGGACCAGGACCAAAACGGAATATCCCATACTGATGGTTTTTGCAGCAAGCTGCATATACACTTCTGTTTTGCCGCTTCCCGTGACTCCTGACAGAAGGCAGGTTGTAAATTTCCGACCAAGGGATTCTGTTACGTTATGGATCACGCGTTTCTGTTCTTTAGTCAGTGTGTGAGCGGTATCAGGTGCTATGGGTTCACCGAAGGGATCTCGATACACCTTTTTCTGAAAAATCGAAACATGCCCGTCCAACTCAAGAGATTTTAGTAATTTTGAAGCGAAAGGAACCCGTTCTTGTATTTTTTTTACGGAGATTTCATCGAAAGTTTTGAGTGTCTCAATGATTTTTTTTCTTGAATCGGAAAGCTGTTCCATGGAAATATCTGAAGCGAGTAATGACACATATCGCTCCATCCGGGGTTTGGTGGCCCCTCCTTTGAGGTTGCGATCGCAAAAAATAACCCCCCGTTTTTCCATGGAATGAATTAATGCATTGGGGATATGCTGATTAAAGTCTTTATTGAGATCTTTGAAGCGGCAAGGGCCGGTTTTCAGCCGGTTTAAGATCTGGTTTTCAAAAGATGTGGCAGAATTATTTAAATGAGTATCCTCACCTTTTTCCGTAATAGCGATGGTGAAAATATCGTAAAGATTTAAGCCTCCGGGTAGGGCACATTTTATAACATCTCCTATAGGATGCAGGTAGTAGTCAGCGGTCCATCTGAAGAATGGAATCATGGATGGAGGAAAAAGCGCGGTTTCGTCAAGGATATCCAGGACAGTTTTTATCCCTTCCTGATTGACACCCTTTGCTGAGCCCAAAATATATCCGGTTACCCTGCGCCTGCCGAATGGAACCAGCACCCTTTTTCCCGTGGCGACCAGTTCATGAAGAGTTTCCGGGACCCTGTAAGTATAGGTGTTGTATACGGGAAGCGCTATAGCGACTTCTATGTCGGTAAAAGATGATGCCATTTATTTCAGTTTGTCCTGTTTAGGCCTTTAGTTGTAGGTTTTATGCTTTTTGTGACACATATTTTTGGTTCCGGATTGTTCGGATCGGGGTTATGTAAAGCAAAAGCAATTTTAATGCTTCCCCCTTTTCCCTTGACACTGTAGCCGCTTTTCTTTAAAATATATTATGTAAAATGTTTGTGAAAATTAGATATTTTATCAAACACCTCAATTCGATCACGATGCAGACAAAATATAGCGCTATCGTCGTTATTTTTCAAGTCTGTCAAAATAAGGATGAGCGAAGTCCCCGGTCCGTCGTCACAAATGTATTACAATCATAAAAAGCGTATCATTTTATAAAAGGAGGAACATATGCATAGCATATTAAAAAGATTCTCGATCCTGTTGTTAATTGCAGCCATGATCTTTATTCCATTCGGAACTTCCGCCCTTGCGCAACGCATGGATATAGATAATGAAAACACCGCCGAAGCCATGGCCGCCGACCTTTTGGTTATCAGACCGCTGGGAATCGTTGCCAGTGTGGTGGGCACCGCCATTTTTATTGTATCTCTCCCATTTTCAGCTCTGGGGGGAAACACCAAAATCGCATGCCAGAAATTGGTAGAAGATCCTGCCAAATTTACATTTAAAAGACCACTGGGAAATTTTTAGCGTTATATTGTGTTTTCTCGTCATATCATTCTTGACGGTTTCGTAAAAAGTCCAACTTCTGAGTTGTGCTGCATTTCGCAATCATTTAACGTACGATAAGTACGCCTCATGATTACAAAATTTGCATGCCTTGAATTTGAACTTTTTACGAAACCGTCTAAATCGGACTTTTTACGAGTTCATCATTCTTGGAACAAGGAGTAAAAGTGGGTATAAAACCTCATGGGATTAAAAATTTAACTCAATTTGCAATGGAAGTTATTCGCAGTTCAGGTAAAGAAGCTCTTTTCTATTACGGTAAAGGAAACCCAGGTATTAAATTCGATGAAGATCTGGTGACGGAAGCGGATTTTCATCTGGTGAAATTTTTTCAGGAACAGCTCAACAGTCATTTTCCCGAGCATCAGTTGTTTAGAAACAATCAGGACTACAAAGACTATACTCATGATGAGAAACGTTATTTATGGATTTTTGATCCCATAGATGGTGTTGCAAATTTTCAAGCGGGAATTCCCATCTGGGGTATTTCTCTTGCACTTATCGAGAATTTTTGGCCCGTTCTCGGTATATTTTATATGCCGGCAACGGGTGATCTTTTTTATGCGCAGGCCGAACAAAAAGCTTTTCTGGGAAAAGTGGAAATCCAGGTATCTGATAAAAAAACAATCAACGACGAAAGCCTTCTGTTTACGTATTCCCGGTTTCACCAGGGTTATCGATCCACATTTCCGGGTAAAATCCGCGATCTGGGATGTACGGGTGCTCACATATGCTATGTTGCCATGGGTCGCGCGGAAGCTGCCGTCATTGCGAATGAGTCGTTTCAGGATCTTGCTGCGGCCTCCATTATTCTTCAGGCGGCAGGAGGAAAAATCTGCAAGATGGATGGGAGTGATTTTTTCCTTAGCGAATACCTGGATGGTCAAAAGATCAATGATCATCTTCTTGTTTTGGCCCCGGATATCTATTCGCAAGTTCGTAACAGTTTATGTGAAATTTCTTAGGCAGGATCTAATTTTTGTTTTGGAATCATAATTTGTACCCAATACGGATTTATGGATGGGACGAATTGGTGATCCTGGTCAACCAGGTTAACGATTCGTCCGGTCAATAAGCCAATTGTTCACGGCGGTTACAAGATCCTGCTGATGAGCGCTAAAGCCGTGATCCGCACCGGTTATTTTCACTGCCGTAACCTGGATTCCCGGCGCTGCGCTTTTGAGGAGTCTGTCAGTCATGTCAGGGTTTGCCAGGCGGTCAGCCAGACCATGGACGATGAGAATCGGCTTGAAAATTTGGCTGATGTTTTTGTATGGGTCGGAAACTGTTTTCGGGCCCCTGAGGCTTACCACATGACTGGCGGTGTAAAGTGCTTTGCCCAGAGGCCCCAAATCGACTAGCATCCATTCGTCTCCTTTACCCTTGGATACAAGATCCTGGGCCTGGGCGAGAACCTGGCTTGCAGCCTTTTGACCGAATATACTTATATTCCATTCGAACAAATTGCCGGGTGGACCGGTCATAAGTAATCCTTTAATCCTGGAATCTCCGGTTGCCGCACAATAGTAAAGCACACGGTTGGTTCCCATGCTGTGGCCGAAAAGGAATATGGGATTGTACCCCAGCCGGGCCATTTCATCCACCGCCACAGCAATGTCATAACGGTTATCTTCAAACCGGTTCTTTTTGGGGCCCTGATCATGATCGCGCATATTTAGCGACAGAGTAGCAAAACCGCAATCAGATAAGGCTTCCGGGAGGAAGGCCATGATGCCCGAGTAGAAGTTGCCGCTGTAACCATGGACCATTACCACACCGGCATTATTCCGAACCACACGGGGTTGGCGCAAAACACCGGTTAGCATGATCCCATCGGCAGTTTGCAGTCGAACCATTTGGATACTGACAGTTTCATCGGCCCATGCCGGCGGGTTCAGGAATGTAAGGACAAGGAGAAAGGCCAAAACAAAAGACCTGAGAAATTGCATAATCACCTCTTTTTTATATCAATTAGTCTATATGTAAGGTTTATGAAAGCCTGTGCCCCTATAACAGGGACAAATAAAATAATTTTTTGAGGCAGGGTCTTTATCCCAATTTTAGGTAAAGCCAATTATCATACAGGAGGTGTATCATGTTTATTCATAAAACCAAAGTTCAGGTTCTCTTCGGCGATACCGACCCGTATGGCGTTGTTTATTTTGTTGCCTATTTTCGTTATTTTCATCAAGGAATTGAAGAATTCCTGCGCCATATAGGGATATCACCGAAAACATTTTTTCGCAACCAGGAAGAAAAATTCGGCATGCCCAAAGTCGCGGCGGATTGCCGCTTTTTTATACCGGCCCATTATGGTGATACGCTTGAAATGCACACCTCGATCAAAGAAGTTAAAGAAAAGGCCATTGTTTTTCAGTTTCAATTTTATCGCCCTCCGGAGATTCGGCTGGCTGCCGAAGGGAGCGTCACTTTTGTGGCCATCGACCATACCTGGAAGGCCATACCCCTGCCGAAAATCATAGCCGAGAAAATAGAGGGACTTTAGGCGGGTCTTTTTAGATTACGTCTGGGATGATTAAAATTGTCCATAATAAGGCTTTAAAAAATATACCATATTTATTCCTTCCCGTATGCCTGGTGTCAGGTGTCAGTGCCTCTGTTCATCATTCTTGACGCCTGACACCTGACACCCGAAACCTTAAGATATGGAACAAGAACGGGATTAAAATTCCATCTGTATACACGGCGATTTTCACCATCCCAGATTATTTCACACTATCTAATGCTCCGGTCTGAAAGCTAAAATACGAAATTCTATAAAGACTGTTTCAATATTATATCCGTCCCTGAAATCGCCATAAGCGTGCCCTTTCGATTTGTTGCCCTGGCTATCCGAATCCACTTTTCATTGCTCAGACCTTGCGCCAGTGTTGTAAGAAGCAGGGCGCCTTCCAGCTTTTCACTCCCTTTGAGGAACATAAACTGGCGATGGTTGGTGAAGACAAAAAGGGTCCGGCCGTTGGACAGCAGGTAGTTGTATTCACCGGGATACTCTTCAACCATCCTCTCCGTACTTTGGCACAATGCCTGGAAGAGCGTCGGAAGTTGGATTGCGTTCCGGTAATGATGCAACAGGTGATCCCGGAGATACTCGAAGGTTCTTGCCGAGTCGCTTACGGCTTCCTCGAGGGCGGTGTTGTTGCTTCTGTAAGATTCAATGGCCGGTGCTTTTCCGTTATGGGCGAATATCCAGTCGTGACCGCCGAATTTGAGGACAAAGGGATGGGCGTGGCAATCGTCTATGGGGCCGCTGGTACGAAAACGGATATGGCAGATAATAATTCTGCTTTTTATCACCCGGGCTAATTTACGGAAACTGTCGTGAACGACCCCGGAAGCAAAGACACGATTAGCTGATTTTTCTACCAGGGCATGATGCTTCTTAAAATAGCCGATGCCCCAGCCGTCCATGTTTTTTTTTGCTTTGGCGGCAAAAATGGGCAAAGATTTTGGAGCTGAAAAATCTTTCTTTGCAGAAAGTGCAAAAAGGTCACACATTTTTTTGACAGGGTAACAGGATTAATTTAATTTTAAACATCTCCGGCATATAATACATCCGGGCCGGCAATGACCAAAAGCTCTCCAAGAGATTGCGGATCCGGTACAATCTGTTGCCATTTGCTTTGGCTAAGACCCTCTTTGATGGAGGTGATCAACAGGATATCTCCCATAGTTTGAGACTCTTTAAAAAGCATTAACGGTCTGTAATTACAAAAAGCAAAAAGCACCGATTCATTGGCCAGAAAAAAGGAGTACTCCCCAGGATAGTCGGACACAAGTTTTTGAATACTGATGCGCAGAGCCATATAAAGACTGATATAAGAGTTTTGATTATGCAGTAACACCATTCGATCTCTTAAAAATTCAAAAATTCTGGCGGTATAAACATCGGCTGTCAGGCGAGGTTTTTCAGTGGTCTGATATTCTTCAATGTGGTTAACGACCCCAACCTGGGCAAAAAGCCAGCTATGATCCAGAAAGAAGAGTTTAAACGGAAGGCGATGGTCAATGTGGCGGCCACCACTTTTGGGGCAAGTGATATGGGAAATAATGATTCTGCTGTCGATAACCCTTGCCAGCCTCTGGAAACTTTCATGAACCTGCTCCTGGCTGAATACCTGTTCCTCCGATTTCTCCGTAAACGCCTGATCGTCACGAAAAAAACCGATACCCCAGCCATTCATGTTTTGTTTGCCCTTTTCTGCAAAGATGGGCAGGTACTTTTTGGGCGTATGTTTATAGCCTGCGGATAAGGCGAAAATGTCACACATTATCGCCTCCCTCTTTGTGATGAGACCTGACCCCCCTTATATTTTCAATAAACAGTAAAATTCTTGATACCTTTATTTGGTAATTTTTCAAATTCGCCGGTACGGTATCATGAGGTGTTCAAACTAGTTTGCCAGTCGCTTTATACAATCCTCATGTCCCAATTTTTCGTAGATCATATAAATGGTGTTCAGCCATTTGTTAGCCTCGGGGTAAAAACAGATATTAGGGACATGTCCCTGGCCCAACTCTATAAGAAACTGGGTGAAAATGATCCATTCCATGGCTTCATCAATGTTGTTCAGCACAGCCGAGTGGTAGCGGAATTCAATTGTGGAGCGATACCAGTATGAGTGGAGATTCAGACCGTGATAACGGGTTTTGTCATAGCGCGGATATTCGGCTGACTTTGGATCATAATGGTTTTCTGACGAATACCATAGTTGTCTGATTTTGTCACTCCCTTTTTCTGATTCACTATCAGAAACTTCCAGGAAAGCTTTTACATTGATTTCCATCGGTTTACAGGTTTCTGCAAGTTGTCGGTTTCCCGGAATAAGAAGGTAAAAATACTCTTCTATCGGGTAAACCAGGCGAACAAGTTCCTGTAACTGTTTGCAGGTAAACGCCTTTGAATCAACACCGTGATGAACATGAAAACCGCAGCTGCCGTCAATATTAATGCCTTGGATATTACAGAGGAACTTAAATGCGCTGTACGCCTGGACCAGGCCTGGGATGCCGCGTAAAATCGGACTGATCAGCTCGGCGCCGAATTGAGTATGTCCTTTGCCTCTAACAGATCCGTCTTTTTCGAAGTGCCAGGAATTTCTGTCAGCACCGATGGGAATTTTGAAATCCTCATAAAGCTGCTGAAAATTTCGGCCGTCTTTGGCGCGAGATGAAATACAGTAGGGTTTGATGATATTGTTGTCAATCGGGGCAAGAACATAGTCCAGTCCGTAAAATTCAATCTCTATGCCAAAGGGACGATCGGTAAAATATTGCAACATGGGGAACTGGTTCATGAGTCGCAGGATAACATTTTGAGATAGATCCATCGCCTTATTTTCCAATTTTCAGTGATTAATAAAACAACAAATATTAGGTTTTCTCCTGTTCGATAATTCTAGCATCAACGACCCATATTCCATCCGGATAGGCAAAGACCGGATTCAGATCGATTTCGACGATTTCAGGATGGGTTTCAGCCATTTTGGCCACCGCCAGAATGCAGTCTGCCAGACCCTGTTCATCTACCGGCGGACGACCTCTGTACCCCAAAAGGAGTTTATGTCCTCTGATTTTCCGGATCATTGCAAGAGCGTGGTTACGGGTTAAGGGGAGCAGACCCAGGCTTACATCCTGAAAAATTTCCACCATAACGCCCCCGAGCCCAAAGAGGATAACCGGCCCAAACTGCGGATCGCGATTCATTCCTACGATGACCTCCAGTCCGGGAGGCGCCATCTTGTTTACCAGCACACTTTTTGCAGTGACGTGCGGCTGTATGTTCCGTATCGCTGAGACGATGTCATGATAGGCCTTTTTTACAGCTTCAGGAGAATCAAGATTGAGGTGTACGCCACCCATATCGCTCTTATGGAGAATCTCAGGGGAGTTGATTTTGAGAGCCACCGGAAATCCCTGCTCAAGAGCTGTCTGAACGGCGCTGTCGGGACCGTCTGCCTGACCAAAGCCGATGCAGAGCAACCCTTGTTCTGAAACACGCATGAGTGCCTGGTATGGCGACAATTGACGGCCGGCTACGGGAACAGTGAGTGTGGGGTTTTGTGGCGGTGCCAGGTCGTTGCGTTCAATAACCCGGGCAAGTGCTTTTACCCCACGTTCCGGCGTGGGGAATACGGGTATGCCTTTAAGATGCATGAGTTCACGTTCATGACGTTCCACATCTGCTCCGCCTAAAAAGATAACCAGTTCATTGGCTCCGGGGGTTACCACGCGGGAAGCATCTTCCACGGGATCGCCGAAAATCACTCCCAACGTGTCGTAATGTTTCCGAGCGACCTCCATAACGTTACTGAACATCCGGGCGGTGGCATCACCGGTTAGATCAATAGGATTTGATTTTATGGCGTGGGCTGGAATAAGCGGGGTAACGGCCGCCACAAGCGATTCAGAGAGCGGTGAAACATCAAGGCCTTCCTGTTCCGCCTGATCGGTACCGAGAATGGCAGCGCCGCCGGAGGTTGTAATAAAGAGAATACGGTTGCCTTTCGGCGGGTTCAGATAAGCCAGAGCTTTGGCAAAATCATAAAATTCCTCCAAAGTATAGGCGCGGCAGATGTTATATCTGGCAAAAAGTGCGTCATAGATTGCATCAGCACCTGCCAGTGCCTTGGTATGGGATTCGGCGGCCATCTTGCCTTTGGGCGTGCGGCCCGATTTAAGAACAACCATCGGTTTTTGAAGCTGTTCAACCGCCTTGATGAAGTGCTCGGGACGTTTTATCCCTTCGATATATGCAGCGATAACCTCGGTGCTTTGATCCTGGTTAAAATAGGCGATCAGATCCGCTTCGTCTACGTCGGCTCGATTGCCCATACTAACGAAACTGGCTGTACCCAGCGTTTCTTCGGATAACCAGTCCATCATTGCAGCGCCCACAGTACCGCTTTGGGAAATCAGTGCGATCTTTCCCTTGCGGGTTAACAACGGCCAGGAAGCACATACAGGGCAATGCGGATTGTTTACGCCCTGGCAGTTCGGTCCGATGATACGAACGCCGTACTTTTGAGCAATGTCAACGACCTCTTGCTGAAGAACCTCTCCCTCGGGTCCTGCTTCGCTGAAGCCGCCGGTAATGATCACCGCGCCTTTGACCCCCTTTTGACCGCATTCTTTCACGGCCTGGGGTACGAATCGGGCCGGAATGATGATAACGGCCATATCCGGCGCTTCCGCAATATCTTTAACGCTCACATGGCAGGGAATGTCCAGGACAGTATCGGCCTTGGGGTTGATGGGGTAGACAGCTCCCTGAAAGCCGCTGTCCAGAATGTTTTTCATAATTTCATGACCCAGTTTGTCCGGGCTGGTGGATGCCCCGATAACTGCGATGCTTTTGGGTCTTAACATCGAACTCAACCGGATTTCGGGATGGGATTTCGCCATGACTTATTTCCTAAGTCCCTGCCTTTTTTGCCACCCGGCTGTTGAATTTTTCGGCATTGATGACAAAACGCTGGTGGGTTGCTTCGGCGATCTTGTCCACTTCATCAAACCCTTCCACTTCAAAAGTAAGTTTGCTGCCATCCACCTCGGTCAAGCTGGCGTTGAACCGAACCTTCATCCCCAGGGGCGTAGCCGCCATGTGTTTGAATTTCATTCCAATTCCAACGGTTTGTTCACCTTCGCCCAGGTGGGGAAGAACCAGATCCGCACAAACTTCCTCAATATGCCCCACCATGGCTCGAGTGGCATATACATTGGGCACATGGGGGTAGACTTTTTGTGCTGACATTTCCTCGGTTGTTTCCCTTTCTATTTGGTGAGTCATGCCTACCTTTAGTGCTTCAGTCATTATTTTCCTCCAAAACTAATTATACGTTGACGAAATAATTACTAAACGAAATTCATAAAAAAAATATTATTTCATTTTCTTTGCATTAAGTCAATAAGCATTTTACCGGGTTCCATAGAAATGAATCATATAACTTCAAGTTCTGATTCAGCCGTCATCCCGAAAAGGATTTCCCGGAAGTGGGGGTGACCCAGCAGCTGTTCTCCGGTTCCAACAAGGGTAATTTTGCCGTTTTCGATAAGAAATGCTTTGGTGGCCACCCTTAATATTCGGCGTACGTGCTGGCCTGCCAGAAAAAGAGTAATTCCATGACCACGAATTATCTTCAACGTACTACAGAAACGGTTCACATCTCTTGGGGCCAGACCCAGAAAAGGATCGTCCAGCAGGAGAAGGCGGGGATCGCTCATCAGCCCTCGGGCAATGGTCAGCATTCTTTTTTGCCCTCCACTCAAGGTTCCTGCCATCTTCCGGCGTTTATCCGCCAGAACAGGAAAGATTTCGAATACAAAAGACAGGAGGTGATTCTTTTTTTTTCTGGCGACATAGGCGCCTACTTCCAGATTTTCCAGAACACTCATAAGCGGAAAGACATTCATGCCTTCGGACACATAAACCAGACCTCGGCGAACCACCTCGTGTGCCGGAAGCATCTGAATAGGCTCGTGTTGATAGGTAATAACGCCCTGAACCGGGCGCAGTATACCGGCAATGGCTTTCATAACCGTAGTCTTGCCGGAACCGTTGGGACCTACAATGGAAACAATCTGTCCGGCACACACCGTCAGGTTAACCTGTTGCAGGACTTGGATGCCCCTATAATACACATTCAGATTACAAACCTTCATAAGCGGTTTGAGAGTATCCATATTCAACCTTTCTCATGGGATAAGGGTTGAGACCGTTGACTTCTGTTTCCCGGCCCTCTTCAATCTTTCTGGTATTGTAAGCCCAGGTAAGCACGGCCCACCTCCCGATTTTTCAGGACCTGACCGGGTGGGCCCTCCGCAATCTTTTCTCCATGATCAAGGACCAGAAGACGGTCTGAAACTTTTAAGCTTAAAGTTAAAAAGTGATCGATAATCAAAAGGCTAACCCCACGTTCACGGACCCGGTTAATCAATTGCACCGCCTGTTTTACTAAAACAGGGCTGAATCCCGCGGCCACTTCGTCCAAAAGCAACAGTTTCGGACGGGTGGCAAGTGCACGAGCCAGATCGAGCCGGCGTTTTTCACTGAGCGTAAGATCTTCGGCCAGAGTTTCGGCTTTATGAGGAATACCTACTACTTCCAGAAGTTCCCTTGCCATTTGCACATCTTCAGGCCCTGTGTGAAGACGAAAGCCTTTGCCAAAGAGGTGTCCAACCAGTATGTTGTTCAATGCAGTCATCTTAATAAAGGGTCGTGACGACTGAAAAGTTCTGCTGATTCCCAGTCGGCAGATACGGTGAGGTTTAAGACCGGTAATCTTCTTACCTTCAAACAGAATATTGCCGCTGCTGGGTTTTAAACGGCCACTGATAATATTGAACAAAGTTGTTTTTCCGGCGCCGTTGGGTCCCACCAGACCGACGATTTCTCCTTGGTTGATACAAAAGTCGATTCTGTTCAGTGCGTTAAAATCGTTGAATTTCTTAGTTATTGCTTGCAGTTGTAATAGAATCACGATATGTTACACAACATTTTTGGCAGCATTCATTGAAAAAAATCTAACATTCGGTAATCGTATGGTTCTTTGAGAAAATTAATTGTATCAGAAAAATTATGATCAATGAAACAATTTTTAATTAAATTGAGCGTTTTGTTATGAAAGGATAACGCTTGACATTGCTGTACCAGTTATATAGTAAAACCGATATTAATGACATGTTAAACAGTTTGAAGATCATGGATCACAAAACCAATGATGAAAGGAGATTCGAAGATGAACATTTTGTTTTTTGGGCCAAACGGCAGCGGTAAAGGAACCCAGGGAGCCATTTTAAAGGATAAATATAATACCCCTCACATTGAGTCCGGGGCTATTTTTCGTGATAATATCTCAAAGGGCACCCAACTCGGTAAAAAGGCCAAGGAATATATCGACAGGGGGGATCTGGTACCGGATGAGATTACCATCCCAATGATACTCGACCGTCTCAAACAGGATGATTGTAAAAATGGATGGCTTCTGGACGGGTTTCCAAGAAACAAAAACCAGGCGATCAAACTTGATGAATCACTCAAAAAGGCCAATATGGGACTCGATATTGTCATAGAAATAATTCTGGATCGGGAAATTGCAAAAAACAGGATCATGGGGCGCAGACTCTGTGTCAATGATAATAACCATCCCAATAACATTTATATTGATGCCATTAAACCTGACGGGGACAAATGCCGTATTTGCGGTGGTGATTTAAAGACCAGAGATGATGACCAGGATGAAGATGCAATCAACAAACGGCACGGTATATACTATGACACCGATACCGGAACTCTTGCATCCGCCTACTATTTTAAAGACCTTGCCGCCAAAGAAGGTTCAATGAAATACATTACGCTGGACGGCGCGCCGAGTGTAACAGAGGTTACGAAAGAGCTTGTTTCAAAATTGTAAAATTTTAATAAGCACGGTTTTTAAAAGCTCCTGTCTCGTAAGGCGAAAAATTTGTCTTAAAAAAACAAACAACCGTGAACGCTTTTTTTGTTTAATGTGTTCGTGAACTGATTTTTCAGTCCGGACCCATTTTTTTGCAAAATTTTTGACCGAATTTTTTTTATCACATAACAAATATTTTTCCTTGCCAATTAATAGATTTATATATATACAAATTAGCTTATTATTAAGAAAAAAATAACCATCGGAAATAATATTTAATTTGAGACTAACGTCGGGATTAGGTAAACGGGAGCTTTTTTAAAGATCTTAATTTGCTGCTGATGGAAAAAAGGAGGCGAATAATTTGAAGGATATTCAGGTCAAGGTTTTTGATAATGACCTTGAAAAAGCCATGCGCATTTTGAAAAAAAAGGTTCAAAACGACGGGCTTTTTAAACGATTAAAAATGAAGAAAGCTTATGAAAAACCGAGTGAACACCGGCGCCGCAAACAGCGCGAAGCTTTGCGGAGACAGAGAATTGCGGCTTCCAGAAACAGATACCGCAGAAGATAATATCAAATCTTAATTCGTTTTTCGAACCCGGCACCATATTAGTTCTGCCGGGTTTTTTCTGTGAAAATGACAACAAAAGATTTCTACAACAATTGTTTGGATACCCTATACAGCCTTAGAAGATATGGTATTATACTTGGGTTAGATACCATCGGAACTATTCTTCAAGGCCTGGGAAATCCACAGGATACATTTAACTCCATTCATGTGACCGGGACCAATGGAAAGGGATCAATCGCCTCTGCTCTTGCTACAATACTCCATATCTCCGGATATAAGGTCGGATTGTATACATCCCCGCATCTGGTTAGGTTCAATGAAAGAATCTGTATAAACAACCGGCAGGTTTCTAATGAGGATGTGATTGCATCTTATGAGGCCGTGAAAAGCGTACATAACGGCTCGCGAGAACCCACCTTTTTTGAGTTTGCAACTGCCATGGCCTTTTATGAATTCGGCAAGCAGAAAGTTGATTGGGCCGTCATCGAGACCGGTATGGGGGGGCGGCTTGACGCGACCAATATCATAAAACCGGCTCTTTCTATAATAACAAATATATCCCTTGAACATAAAGCCTTTCTGGGGAATACCATCGCCGAGATTACCCGGGAAAAAGCGGGTATTATAAAAAATAAGGTCCCGGTTGTAACCGGCGTAAAACAAAAAAATGCGATTTTGGTGCTAAAAACCATCGCCGATTCTAAATCTGCAAAATTTCATCGGCTTGGAGAGTCGTTCCATATTCGAAGAACCAATGGAACATTTAACTATTTTGGATTAGAGAAGGTATGGCGAAACATGCAAACCGGGTTAAATGGCGCCTACCAGATCGATAACGCAGCGCTGGTTCTCGCCTCATGTGAAATACTGAACAAAAACAATCTCGGTCTTACCCTGGAACATATCAAGGACGGGCTGCTACAAAACAGATGGCCGGGAAGACTGGAGATGGTCTCCGAGTCTCCGCTTATCCTTCTTGACGGCGCCCATAATTTTATTGCCGCCCGCAATCTTGCAGGATATCTTTCCGAGAATCTTTCTGATCGAAATATAACGCTGGTTATCGGGATACTGGATGACAAGCCCTATGCTCCCATGCTTAAAAGCCTGGTTCCTCTCTGTAGTAGAGTCATATTAACATGCCCGAAAATTGATCGAGCCTTGCCTCCGGAAAAGCTTTACCCCATTGCAAGAGAAATGGTTTCCGACATACATATCATCCCTGATGTGGATAAGGCCGTGATCCATGCCATTGAAACCGCATCACCGAGAGAGGCAATCTGTATCGCGGGTTCTCTTTACGTGGTTGGCGAAGCAAAAGAATTGTTTGAGAAAAACGCAAATCTTTTAAGCAAAACCCAATAGTTCGGTTATGAAAACACCCAAATTCTGCGTCAGGCTTGACATATTCTTATTGGTGAACTATTTATCCGGATAAAGTCAGCCATGCGCCCGTAGCTCAGTGGATAGAGCGCCAGCCTCCGGAGCTGGAAGCCGCTGGTTCGAGCCCAGCCGGGCGCACCATCATATTTTCAGCAGATTGTTTTGTTTCTCTCTTTTATCTCACATAAGTTCTTGCACCCGCATACCGGGTCTTGAAATACCTCTTTGACAGTGAGGCGGCACAGATTCTCCGGCCTTTTCCCGGTGCATGTATAAATTTATTGTCACCGGTATATATGCCCACATGAGAAACTTTTTTACCTCTGGAGGTGGCAAAGAAAACCAGATCCCCGCTTTTGAGTTGATCTTTCTTAATGGGAATGCCGATCCTGTATTGTTCTTTTGACATACGCGGAAGATTCAGCCCGTTAATCCGGTACACCGCCATGGTAAATCCGCTGCAATCAAAACCATGATCCGGTGAGGAAGCGCCCCATTGATACGGAAGACCGATAAAGCGCCTGGCGGTTTCCACAATTTCGTTCCTCAGATAGCGTCTGCCACATTTCCTCTGCTTTACCGCTGCATAATCATGAGGACTTACCAGGAAATACTCATGGATAATTCCCGCGGCACGGATAGTTTCAGCCTTTGCGAGGGCCGCCTCTTCTGAAGGGAAATCACCGAAACGAACCTTATGGATCCCTGTTCTGTGAACAAAAAAATAGGCGTCCACCCCATTGTCTTCTAAAACCCTGGTGAGCCGGATCGCGTTGTCCGGATTTGAAAATGCCCCTGTTTGGATAGAATAGCCCATCACGGCTAATCCTGTTTCCGGCATTTTGGGCTGCAAAACCCGTGGCACAACAGATTTGCCCCCGCAACCCGCTGCCAGCAGGATGAAAGATAACACACAAAAAACAGAGATCCATTTCCCCTCAAGCGTTGAGAACCGGTGCTGTCTTTGCATCCTTTGTTTCATGGCTAATCCATGACTCTGATTCTCAGGAACCCGTAATTCGGCAAGCTAACGGAGTCAGAAGTCTCAAGGTTCGCAAAAATATAAATTTACAAATCCACGAACCTTTTGTCAAACCACTTATAGAAGAGAATTTTACTGTTTTATCGTCGCTCGTCTCCGAAATAATATAGGACCTGTCAAAGACTGACATCTTTTGTGACAAAAATCGTCTAAAAATTTTAATCCGCAACTCGTTGAGTGAAGATAATCATTTGAAATTTATTGATTTGCCTTTATTAAAAATAGTGTTTAAATCTTGCACAGTTTTTGCGTCCAAAAATTAGGGTAAATTTCCTAAAAACATAGCTGATAAGGTAAAAATAGTTAGGTGTAAAAATGGCAAAAATAATATTCATTGCCAGCTATTTTTTTTATCAGGGTGGTTCCCTGCTAAATTTGGCTCAAAAAAAACCGTCCGAGGCAGAAGCATCTCCTGTGTATCATTATCCTGTGCCACCCGAAAATACCGGGGACCAGCAAAATGTAGCTTCCGAGCCTTCTGTGACACTGGATTCACCGGTAGCGATTCAGGGAGGAGACAGGTTTACCTGAAAATCAAAAGAATTGTTCAACAAAAAGACTATCATAGACAAGCCTGAAACAGTTATTCTGAGCCAAACAGTTACGAATATCCGAATGCTCGAAAAGGGGTACTTGAACTTTGGGTAAATCTTTAATATAAGCTACCACTCCTTTCCGAGGTATGATTGAAAAAAATCAGACCACTCAGGCCGCCTTTGAAAATACTCTGGGCGTGCCGGCCGTCGGAAGGGACGCCTGCACCTTGGATGACTGGGCAACGTTGGGCAGTCCTCGGGTCAGCCAGCCGGTTTGGGAAGCCGTTAACAGTCCCCAGAACGAAATCCAATACAAGCAAAACAACCAGTAAAAGGAATAGGGGATCGCCCATCGCCATCCGAACCACCCGCCGTAACGCGTCTGATATACCAAAGCAGGTAAGACAGCACTGATGATACACGCCACCGCCAGGATAAGTAATGTATGCACGGGAAGCATCAACAGTTGGGCCACTACGGCAAACTTGAAGGCTTCGGTCAGGGTCATACGAATAAATTGAGTTGTGCCGAACAGTCGAATCCAGCCGCTACCGCTATCAGTGGGTCGGAAACGAGCGATTATGAAAGTGAGCATCACCAGGTTTTCACGGACGTTACTTCTCGCCCATCTTAACAACATCTTGCGCAGACCCGTGAACGTGTTGGGTATCTTGGTCAATACCACGGCCTCACGCTGATAAACCACGCGAAAGCCGGAACTTAAAACCAGGTTGGTCATTGCGCGGTCTTCACCGATGGCCGCACGGCGCCCCATAAAGGTTTGATGGGTCCAGTTCGGCAGATGGGGGATGATCACATCCGCCCGATAGGCTGAAAGTGCACCCGGCGTACAAAATACCCCGCCGTAGACGCTCTGTCCGGCCCGGATGAAGTCAAAACCGCTGGTAAACGAAACCTCCATCATTTTAGGGATGGCACCCTGGGCAAGATTCAGCACGCGCACATTGCCAGCCACTGCGCCGACCCGAGAATCACTGGCCAGAGGACTGACCAAATGTCGGAGGGTATCGGGCAGCACTTCCGAATCGGAATCAATGGTCACATATACCTGCCCTATAGCTTGAGCGAATCCGGCCATCAATGCATGGCGTTTACCCCGGTTAACAGGCTGACGAATAAGCCGCACGCGCCAGGGAAACTCTTTTTTCGCAGCTTTCATCCATTCCCACGTATCGTCCTGTGAGCCGTCATCAACACAAATCACCTGCATTTTTTCCTTAGGGTACCGACTGTTCATCACCGATCGAACGGTGTCCAGAACCTGTCGACCTTCGTTGTAGGCAGGTATCACGATTGTGATCGTCGGCAAGGCACTGTCGGACAGGGGTGCATAGGACCGGTACCGGCAGGCAAACCAAATACGATATGCCAACGTCAAAAAAGTAAAGACGCTTAACCCAAAGGCTAAATAGCTTATAGCGGACCATGTTTGCCCAAACTTCCAAAATCCTGAAGAGTTCAGGGTGTTCACCTGCCACCAGGTCAAGGATATTATCGATATTAAAGTGAAACCCAACAGCCACGGGAAAAAATTATCCGCTTTAAAGCGGTATGAACCATTTGTATTGAACATATGTTACCTCTGATCATATAAATTGTTCCGGAAGGTGATGACCCTCTTAATATTAAGAATCTGTATTCATCCACAGAATCCATAAGCGGCACACATTAAGACATCCTAAAAAAAAAGCAATAGAAATCATTGCTGTTTTTGTGATTTGTTTCTCTGATTGTTATGATTCGAATTAATAGAATGTTGCAATAGGTGTGCCAGACAGAACAAATTTTCTATCTATCTAATATTAAAAGAATTATCGTTTAATGTCATATTAATGCGTAATGGGCTATGAAGGGAGATACATACAGGTTCTGTAAAAAAAAATTAAAATTCAAACCTAACTACCAATAATTATAGTATTTTTATATGAAGGGATTTACATACACTGGGGATGAACTTCAATGGCTCTTGCCGCATTATCTGTTCTGATCTATATTTTTATTGAGTTGCAAAAATTCCGAGACGCTAGATTATATCTGAAACCCCAGTTTAAATGACTTGCATAGGGTATCGTAGGAGTTATTCCGGGAAATTTTATCATAATATTGATCATATCCTAACTCTAAAGAATAACTGAATTTTGGCAAAAATGAATAAGTGGTATTCCAACTTAAACCCACAGATGTGTCCAATGTCGCCGTATCCTGGCTTCCATCAATATTCCTCGTTTGAGAGTATCCCCCCCTTTTAATGAGGAATCCACCTCCTGAAGGCATATAAAAGATGAACGTCGAACATTCGATGTTCAAATTGTTGCATCTGAAATTACGACGAAACCTTCATATCACGTTGATATTATGTAGACCGGTCAGAAGTTCTGAAATTGAATCTTATTACGGCTTACTACACTGTTTAAGGATATGGACAGGAATTATAGGTTAAGCAGTCTTGCAGCGTTCTGTCCGCAAATAAAGTCGATTTCATCTTGCAGCAGCCCGGTTTTTTCAAGCTCCTTGAAATATCTCGCAGGCTTTATCAGCGGAAAGTCACTGCCAAAAAGAATCTTTTCCAGGCCGGCAATCTCTTTTGCATATCGGTATATCTGAGGATCATAAAGAAACGGTGATGCTGCCGTATCAAAATATACATTTTCAAGGCATTCTTTTACATCCTTTTTTAAAAGACTGAAAAAGAAAATCCCGCCGCCCCAATGAGCCAGAACGATTTTATTTTCCGGAAATTTCTTTATAAGATCGTAAATCTGTTTCATGGTATTCGGAGTTTTGCCCGGATATATGTGTCCCACCGGTTCATTGGTGTGGATCAAAAAAGGTAAGTCTCTGTTACGGCAGATTTCCATAAGCGGGACCAACTTATCCAGAGCGCTGTCGTCAATTCCGGATTCATAGAAAGCAATTTCTCCGATTCCCGTAAGCCCCCCATCTATACAACGGACAGCTTCTGGAACAGCCTCTCCATGAAACGGGTCAAAACACCCCAAACCGATAAGCCGCTCCGGGTATCTGGCCACGACTTCCATGATGTAGTCGTTTTGAACTTGGAATGTTTCCTTTTTTTTCCAAGGGAAGCCAAACACAACCGATTTATCGACACCTTGCTCATCCATTGAAGCCACGATCTCGGTTGCACCCACAAGTTTTGACCCGGGTGAACTATATAACAACTTGAATGCAGATTCACCGGGAAAATATTTTTGTCTGTTTTCACGTATGGCTTTCGAAAAAATATGCGTATGAAAATCTATGATCATTTTTATCCACCTCTCTCCCGGGTGATTCTAATTAAATATCATATCAACAAGTTAAGCATATATCTTCTGATATGTCAATAAATTATTGAATAGTGGCCGAAGTTCGGAAAAATGGTTGCATATAAGCTTCGAGTTAGGGTAAAACTTTTAACACGTTAAATTGCGGTTTGGGAAAATAATTGTTTCTTAGAAAAGGTTGCTGGATATTCTTTTCGAAAATTTAAAAAAGGAAGAAACCCATCATGAATCAAGGTTTGTCTGAAAGCCGGTCCAACATCGATGAAATTTGTATTAACACTATTCGCACCCTTTCCATGGATGCTGTTCAAAGCGCCAACTCCGGCCATCCCGGTGCGCCAATGGGTCTTGCTTCCGCAGGCTATGTGTTATGGACTCGTGTGATGAAACATAATCCCAAAAATCCCGGGTGGCTCGACAGGGACCGATTTGTGCTTTCGGGCGGACACGCCTCAATGCTTCTTTACAGCCTGCTTCATCTTTCGGGTTATGCCGTAACCCTTGAGGATATAAAACATTTCCGTCAGTGGGGCAGTAAGACGCCGGGACATCCTGAATTCGGACTTACTCCGGGAGTGGAAACCACAACCGGTCCTCTGGGTCAGGGCTTTGCGAATGCTGTGGGTATGGCTATGGCGGAGCGTCATCTTGCGGCCCGCTTTAACCGTTCCGGTCATGAGATTGTCGACCATTACACCTATATGACGTGCGGGGACGGAGACATGATGGAAGGGATATCTTCTGAAGCCGCGTCCCTCGCCGGACATCTGGGCCTTGCCAGACTCATCTGCATTTATGATGACAACAAAATTTCAATTGAGGGGAGTACCGAAATAACCTTTACGGAAGACGTTGCCCTGAGGTTTAAGGCCTATAACTGGCATGTTCTCAGAGTGGATAACGGGAATGATATCGATGCAATTTTCAAGGCCCTCCAGGAAGCAAAAGCTGAGACCGAACGCCCGTCATTGATTGTCCTGCGCACCCATATTGCTTTTGGAAGCCCCAACAAACAGGATACGGCCGATGCCCATGGCGCACCCCTTGGTGAAGAGGAAGTGCGATTGACAAAAAAAAATCTGGGGGTTCCTGGCGATCCCTCTTTTTTCATACCGGAGCAGGCGCTAAATAAATTCAAGAAATGCATTGACGCAGGAAAACAAGCCGAAGCCGACTGGCAGGAAACCTATCAGGAATACAGCAAAAAATATCCTGATCTGACAAAACAATGGGTTGACGCCATGAGCGGGTTTTTAATAGAGGGATGGGATGCCGAGATACCCGAATTTTCAGTTGCCGATGGTCCCATTGCAACCCGTGCAGCATCCGGTAAGGTTCTGAATGCCATTGCAGAAAAACTTCCCACACTTATCGGCGGTTCCGCAGATCTTGCTCCTTCAAACAAAACCTATATGAACGCTTTCCATGAATTCCAAAAAGATGCCTACGATGGCCGCAATATTCGATTCGGGGTTCGGGAACATGCCATGGGCGCGATACTCTCAGGAATGTTCCTTCATAACGGACTGCGACCTTATGGCGGGACGTTTCTTGTTTTTGCCGATTATATGAGGCCGGCCATTCGCGTTGCCAGCCTTATGAAGCTGCCGATCATATATGTCTTTACTCATGACAGTATTGCGGTGGGTGAAGACGGTCCGACTCACCAACCCGTTGAACAGCTTGCCGGCCTGCGGGCAATTCCGGGCCTCACGGTGATTCGGCCTGCGGATGCTTGCGAAACCGCCCAGGCATGGCGCTATGCCGTAAAAAACACAAGAGGTCCGGTCGCTCTGGTTCTAAGTCGGCAGAAACTTCCGGTATTAAACCAAGACCATAAAGAAAACGGCCTGACAGACGGAGCTTATGTGCTGACCGATTGCGAGGGCAAACCCGATATTATCCTGATTGCCACTGGTTCGGAGGTACATATTACTCTTGAAGCCCAAAAGCGTCTTGTCTTGGAAAATATCTCAGCCCGGGTGGTGAGCATGCCGAGCTGGGAGCTTTTCGAACAAATCCCTCAGGAATACAAAGACCGTGTACTCTTGCCGGATGTCACCGTACGTCTTGCCGTAGAAGCCGGTTTACCCATGGGATGGGAACACTATGTCGGGAGCAGGGGCCACACCATCGGAATGTGTGGATTTGGCGCTTCCGCGCCGGGCGGAACCGTGATGAAAAAATTTGGCTTTACACCCGAAAACATTGTTCAAAAAGCAAAGGAACTTTTGAAGAAATAGCTTTTTTTGAATCATTTGTTATTTACAAGTTTGAACCCCATATATGGAGATGGATCATGGATCAAACCGTAAAAGATGCGATCTATCGAGCTGTAGGAAAAGAACCTTTTGCACAGGCGTTGGGAATGGAACTTGTGGAACTGGACCTTGGATATTCTGCGGTGGAGATGATCTATAATCCACAAATTATGGACAATATTTACAGGAGAGCCCACGGCGGGGTTATTTTTGGCTTAATCGACGAAGCATTTGAGGCGGCCGGTCAGACAGAAGGGACGGTAGCCGTAGCGTTAAACGTAAGCGTAACTTATGTGTCCAGCCCCAAATCGGGGAAGCGTTTGCGGGCCGAAGCCCGGCAAGTCAGCCGGACCAAAAAGACAGCTGGCTTTGATATCAAGGTAATGGATAAGGAGGGACAGTTGATCGCCACATGTCAGGCTCTGGCGTATCGTACCGGGAAACCCATACCCTTTCTGTGACACTTTTGTAAAAAGTCAATGTTGATGAATTTGTTTTTTTTAAAAGGTCCAGGAGTTAAAATACCATGCAACTCTCACAAAACGCATTAAAAATATTACAAAAAAGATATTTTGCCAAAGGGGAGACCTGGGAAAAATTATGTGACAGGGTCGCCCATAAAGTGGCAGGTGCCGAAAAAAATCCTCAAGACCGCGCAACATGGGCGAAAGAATATAAAAAGATTATGATGGGACTGGATTTTTTGCCCAACAGCCCAACGTTGCGAAATTTTGGCAGAAACCAAGGGTGTGGAAGCGCCTGTTTTGTTCTTCCGCTGGAAGATAGTCGCCGAAGTATTTTTAAAACACTGTCTGACGCCGTGGATGTTCAGGCCTACGGAGGCGGAACAGGGATGAGCTTCTCAAACCTTCGTCCTAAAGGAGACCGGATTGCTTCTACCGGAGGAACGGCTTCGGGTCCGCTTTCTTTCATAGAAATTTTTGATTTCACCATCGGAGATATCATAAAACAAGGAGGTACCCGAAATGGCGCCAATATGGGAATCCTTCGGGTTGATCATCCGGATATTGAGAGCTTCTTAACCGCCAAAATTCTGGAGGGAGAACTGAAAAATTTCAATTTGTCAGTGGGCATTACAGATGCCTTTATGAACGCTGTTGAAAATGACAGCGATTATAATCTGGTCTTTAGTGACAAAATTTACAACGCCCTTTCCGCACGCGAAATTTGGGAAGCAATTATTGACGGCGCCTGGAAAAACGGAGAGCCGGGTATCGTGTTTTTAGATACCATTAACAGGAATAATCCGTTACGTCCCATGGGTGAAATTGAGGCCACAAACCCCTGTGGAGAGCAGCCGCTGTTGCCTTACTGTTCCTGTAACCTCGGGTCCATAAATCTTTCCCGGATGGTTAGTGGGGACTGGGTTAAAGGAAAAGCAAAAATTGATTGGGAAAAACTGCGCAACATCGTTCAGATCGGCGTGCGGTTTTTGGATTCGGTAATCACGGTAAATCATTATCCTATTGTAGAAATTGAAGAGATGACCTTAAAAACCAGACAGATCGGTCTCGGAATCATGGGGTTTGCCGATATGTGCATCAAGCTTCGCATTCGGTACGGATCCGATGAGTCTGTGAATCTGGCAAAAGAAATAATGAGCTTTATTTACGATATTGCCAATGAAACTTCCATTGGGCTGGGCAAAGAAAAAGGGGTTGCGCCGGTCTATGAGGAGTATGAATTTTCCGTTCCCAAAAGACGAAACGGCACGCTGACAACCGTTGCTCCCACGGGTACGCTCTCACTAATTGCCAATTGCTCATCCGGGTGTGAGCCGAATTTTTCATTCAGCTATACCAAGGAGTGCCTGGAGGGAGAACAGCTTGACATGGTTCCTGATGTGGTCCGGGAATGGTATGCAAAGAAGAGAACCGAATCTTTGCCGGATTTTTTTGTCACTACCAATGATGTCTCCATTGAGGAACACATTATGATACAGGCTGCGTTTCAGAACAACGGCGTTGATTCGGGCGTTTCAAAAACCATCAACGCGCCATACCATACCGATAAATCCCAGGTTTCCCAAGCCTTTTTCAAAGCATGGAAAATGGGGTGCAAGGGGATCACATTTTACCGGGAAGGTTCCCGTGATGTCCAGGCCTTATATACAAAAAAGGAAACGGTAGAACCTGAAAAAACAGCTAAATTAGACAGAGGAGAACTCAAGCATCGTCCCAGGGCGACCACCGGGCCGAGTATCAAAATGAAAACCGCCTGCGGAAAGCTCTATGTGGATCCTCATTTTGACAAGGACGGAGTGGTGGAAGTTTTTATCAGAACTGTAGGCGGCGGTTGCGCTGCAAACACCAAGGCGCTGGGTGTGCTTTTGTCTTACTGTCTCCGTGCTGGTGTGTCTCCTGAAAAGATAATTCGCTCCATGAAATCTATCCATTGTCCTGCGTGTACAAAGGCAATTTCTTCAGGAAAAGATGTGGAAGTAAACAGTTGTGCAGCCGGCATGGGCAAAGCCCTTGAGGTTGCCATAGAAAATGCGGACTTGTACCGTGAAGTTGCAAAACGGATTCAAGATGCAGACATTCATTTTAACGAACATAGTGAAGGAGAAGTGAAAGATATCTGCTGCCCCGATTGCGGCGCACCGGTTCACCGGGCAGAAGGCTGTATGGTTTGCTCCAATGTGGAATGCGGGTGGGCACGGTGCTAATCTGAATTTTTCTTATTAATTCCTTAACGGCTACATCAGGTAACGTCAGTTAAACAGGTAATTGCCTGGAAAAAATCAAATTACAGGCTTATGAAAATCATGAAAATTTCAAGCACCAAGATACAAATCTCAAACAAATCTCAAAGGCCGAAATTCAAAATTCAAAAAAGACTGAATTGCAGCGAGATATCCAATAAATGATTGAAATGTTTTGGTCATTGGAATTTGTAATTTTGATATTGTTTGGTGTTTGAGCATTGTGATTTGGAATTTTAGTACAGTATCTGGGAAATCAAGTCGCTTCTATCTGAATCGGTTAGAGTTAACTTTGAAGTTTACCTGCGGCTGTATTTTTCTCGGTTGACATGTAACCGACTTTTATCTATAGTGATACCTGTCCAAAAATCTTTTTTTTCTTCCCTTATTCTTATTTCAATTTTTAATTTTATGGAGAGGTGCTTCAATGGCTAATAAATGGGTATATCTTTTTGGTGAAGTTGAAGAAGCAAAAGACTATGTCGGAGGTGATTGGGAAAACGTGCGCGGATTGTTGGGCGGAAAGGGTGCCAATTTAGCGGAAATGGTGCGAATTGGCATACCGGTTCCCCCCGGTTTTACCATAACTACCGAGGCTTGCAATGCCTATTTAGCAGCGGGTGGTACCTTTCCGAAAGGACTGAGTGAACAGATAAAAAAGGGGATGCAAGCTGTCGAGGCTGCCACCGGTAAGAAATTCGGTGACCGAAAGAATCCATTGTTGATTTCATGCCGCAGCGGCGGCAAGTTCTCCATGCCGGGCATGATGGACACGGTGCTCAATATCGGTCTCAATGACGAAACCGCCAAGGGCATGATCGAATTAACCGGCGATGAACGCTTTGTCTACGATTCTTATCGCCGGTTGGTACAAATGTTCGGCAGTGTGGTAATGGGTGCTCCGGATGAGGCTTTTGAGGAAGTCATTACCGAAGCCCGTCTGAAAGCAGGTGTCAAAACCGACACGGAATTGACCGCCGATGCCTGGAAAGATGTGACGGATAAATTTAAATCCATTTTCAGACGATATGCAAACCGCAATTTCCCAACCGAACCAAATGAGCAACTGCTCCTGGCCACAGAAGCGGTTTTCAAAAGCTGGAACGGTAAACGGGCGGTTGATTATCGCAATGCTGCCAATATTCCACATGACTTAGGTACCGCGGTCAGTATTCAGGCCATGGTTTTTGGCAACATGGGCAATGACAGCGCCACCGGTGTTGCCATGACGCGCAACGCGACCACCGGGGAAAAACACATAGAAGGCGATTTTCTGACCAATGCACAGGGGGAGGACGTGGTTGCCGGAATACGCATGAC
Organism: uncultured Desulfobacteraceae bacterium; assembly: GCA_964410925.1. GTDB lineage: Bacteria > Desulfobacterota > Desulfobacteria > Desulfobacterales > UBA11574 > S5133MH16. Next base: position 15,695 of record CAYPIW010000091.1, on the reverse strand, counting down.
CCATGATATTTCAAAACTCAAAGAGGAAATGCCCACGGCCTATGAAGAATTCGAGCAGATCACCAGGAAGCTGGAGAAGCACTATCGTGAGATGCAAGATGTTGAGTTTACAGTAGAGAGGAACAAACTCTGGATGCTGCAGACCCGCGACGGCAAGCGAACGGCCCAGGCTGCTGTTCGCATAGCGGTGGATATGGTGGAAGAATGTTTGATTACGCGGGAAGAAGCGGTGATGCGTGTTTCTCCCGAGCAGGTTGATTTTTTTCTTCATCCGCAATTTGACCGTGAAGCCATCAAAAAGGCCAAAGCCGCAGGGGAAATGCTGGCCACCGGCCTCAATGTTTCGCCGGGTGCGGCCTATGGCGTGGTTGCCCTTGACGCCGATATCGCTGAAGCATGGGCCAAGAAAGAAGGCAAAGACGTCATCATGGTCCGTCCTGAAACCCGTCCGGACGATGTACACGGCATGCTGGCTGCCCAGGGAATTCTTACCAGCAGGGGGGGGCGAACCAGCCATGCGGCTTTGGTTGCCCGGCAGTTCGGCAAGCCGGCCGTAGTGGGGGTTTCGGAACTCAAAATCGATATGGCCCATCGTCAGATGAGTGTAAATGATCTGGTTATCAAAGAAGGTGACTGGATCTCCATCGACGGCACTATGGGCGAAGTTTACGCGGGAAAGCTCAAAACCATGGTGCCTGACATTAAAGATCTGTGGCTGATGAAAATACTTTCCTGGGCGGATGATTTTCGCCGTTTGGGCGTCTGGACCAATGCCGACTATCCGGTCGACGCTCAACGCGCACGGGATTACGGTGCAGAGGGGATCGGCCTGTGCCGCACGGAGCACATGTTTTTTGAGGCCGAGCGACTTCCTTTTGTGCAAAAGATGATCATGACGGATTTGCCAAGTGAACGCCGCGAGGCGCTCGATGCCCTGCTTCCCTTTCAGCGTGAAGACTTTGCCGGTCTTTTCCGTGTGATGGACGGGCTGCCAGTTATCATTCGCCTGATCGATCCGCCGTTGCATGAATTTTTACCCAACCATGTGGACCTGATGCGAGATTTGTGCGACTGTAAGATTCGTTTGAAAAGCGCCGGCACTCTTGATGAAATCAACAAGCTTCTGGATCAGATCACCAGAGAAGAACAAATCCTCAAACGGGTCGAAAGTCTGCATGAGTCCAATCCCATGCTGGGTCTGCGCGGTGTGCGCCTGGGGATTCATATTCCGGAACTGACCTCCATGCAGGTTCGTGCCATCTTTGAGGCCGCGTGTATGGTGACCAAAGAGGGCATCGACGTGCATCCCGAGGTGATGATCCCTTTGACCAGCCATGTGAACGAGCTAATAGTTCAGCGAAAGGCCCTTGAGGCTGAGGCCAAAAAGGTTATGAAAGAACAGGGCATTAAGCCGAAATACAAGTTCGGAACCATGATCGAAATCCCCCGTGCCGCCCTTACCTGTGACCAGATCGCAGAATATGCCGCCTTTATATCTTTTGGAACCAATGATCTGACCCAGACAACCTTCGGAATATCCAGAGACGATGCCGAAGCCGGGTTTTTGATTGAATACATGGAAAAAGAAATCCTTCCGAATAATCCTTTTGCAGTTATCGACCGGGACGGCGTGGGGCTGCTTATGAAAATGGCCGTTGAAAAAGGACGGGCCGTAAGACCCGATCTGGAATGCGGTATTTGTGGTGAACACGGTGGTGATCCCGAATCTATTCAGTTATGCCATGAATTGGGGTTAACGTATGTTTCGTGCTCTCCGTTTCGAATACCTGTGGCACGCCTGGCCGCCGCACATGCAGCCCTGCGTGACAAAAAAACTTAGTCCGGATTTTAGAGTTAAGGAAGGAGCGTACCATGGCACTTTTTCTGGTTCAGCACGGCTATAGTCTGTCCAAAGACAAAGATCCGAAAAAGGGTCTTTCACCGGAAGGAATCGCTGAAACAAAGCGTATCGCGGAGGTGGCCAAAGCATACAATGTTCTTGTCTCGGGCATAACCCACAGCGGCAAGACCAGGGCCCGCCAGACCGCTGAGATCTTTGAGTCTATCCTAAAGCCTGAACAAGGGATACAGGAAAGCACCGGGCTGAATCCTTTGGATGATGTAACGGCTTTTGCCGATAAAATAGACAGTGCGGCCAATCGTATGCTTGTGGGTCATCTGCCTTTTATGGAAAGAATGACCTCATATCTAATAACCGGATCCATAGAAAAGCCGGTCTTTAAATTCCAAAACAGCGGCATTGTATGCCTGGACAAATACCCGCCCCCCCCTTTCTGGGTGATCAAATGGACCCTTATGCCTAATATCGGGTAATACCAAACTTGACGGTTTCGTAAAAAGTCCAACTTCTGCGTTGTGCTACATTCCGAAATCATTCAACGTACGAAAAGTACGCCTCATGATTACAGAATTTGCACGCCTTGAGTTTGAACTTTTTACGAAACTGTCCCAAAACCGTCATGCCGGACTTGATCCGGCATCCAGAACTAGTTGAATTTACTGGATTCCGGTTTTTGCCGGAATGACTTAAAACGCTATTTTATGACTTTTTACGAGTTCATCAAACTTAGAGACTTCGCCTATTCCAGTATTCTCTCCGAGCCGGAGGCTATTCTTCCGTTCTGATGGCACAAACTGGGTGTCTTTGATAAACCGGTATTTTCGAAAAGTTTTATAATTTTCGAGACGGTTATGAGACCGATCTGGATTTCTCCACATATTTTCGTATGCCGTTTATGATACCCTCGCACAAATGATCCTGATAGGTTGCACTGCTCAATCGGCTGCATTCCCTGGGATTGCTGATAAACGACGTTTCTATCAATACTGCGGGCATCCGTGCCCCGAGAAGCACATAAAACGGCGCCTTTTTAACCCCGTTGTTTTTGATGTGAGTGTACCTTGAGCTCAAGTAATTGTGTAAGGAATCCTGAATATAGGTTGCCAGCAGGCTGGATTCACCAATTTTTGTGTTTTGCATAATATCGGTTAAAATGGTCTGCAAATCACTGATGTTCTTTGTTGAAGTGGCATTTTCCCGGGCTGAGACCGTTATCTCCGAATTATCTGTGGCCAGGTTCAGAACATAGGTCTCAATTCCGTATGTGCTCTGACTTGCGGAATCATTGGTATGTATAGATATAAAAAGGTCTGCATTTTTTGTGTTTGCTATGGCCGTCCGTTCTTCCAGTGTAAGATAGGAGTCGCTATTCCGGGTCATCAGAACTTCGTAGAAAAGTTTGTTCCGGATTTTTTTGGCAAGCCGTCCGGCAATTTGAAGGGCGACATCTTTTTCATACACTTTCTTCAAATAACCGAAAGATCCGAAATCGTTCCCTCCGTGACCCGGATCAATAACGATTAGGGGTCGCTCCCGTCGGGGGTGTTGGGCGGGGAGTCCTTTTGTATGCGTTTTACCGGTAATTGCAGTTGTTTTACTTTGAGATTTTGCCGCAGACCCGGCAACCACAGAATCTCCTGACAGATCCATGACCACCCTGAAGGGATGCTTGAGTGAAAAAATCTTATAGGTTTCAATGGATTTAATATCGACCACAACCCGAACCACTTGGGGAGTGTACTGGCCGGCTCTCACATCTCTGAGAAACTCATCGTTGATGGGTGTAAATTTTTCTATATTTTTTCCTTGTATGCTGTTTTTTAAATCAACATACAACCGCTGGGGTTTATTAATGGAAGGATCTTTTTTAAGGAGTCTGCAGGTAAAGGATGTTTCCCGGCTGGCATCAATGACGATACGAGTATAGGTGGGATTGGACCAGTGACGAATCCCTGTTATGACGGTGGAGTTGCCAACCGTTTTTTGGGCATGGGAGTGCATCCAGGGCGTTGCTGGGATATATTTTTTTTCCGTGTTGCTCGCCCGAGCTTCTCTTCTTAACATTCCGCTTTCCGATACGCCTGTTTCAAGGTTGCGTATCGCCGCTTCCGCTTTTGCCCGGTACTGGCTTTTGGGGTGCCGTTTTATCATCCGCCTGAAAACATCTATGGCCTCATGTTTATCAGACTTTCGATGGGAGTGTTTGTAAAGTTCGCCATAAAGCTCCCCGGTCATATACATGCCCGCGGGCGCCCAGGGGTCTGACGGAGATCGTTTATAAACGGACTCAAACCTGGTTATACACCTCAGCCAATTATATCTGTATTTTTGAGAATCCGGATTTTTTCGAAGCTCATCGTAGCATGCCTCAGCTTTAATATACCGGTTTTTTGCGGTAACAGCACATGAAACGCAGATCTGTAAAATTCCAACACTCCATACAACCATCCAAGAGATTTTGATGAACTTGTTATGCCACATATTACAAATTATACGGTCTAAAAGACAGAATTGCAAACACAACTGACCGGCAACAAAATTCATAACGGATTTCTGCCTTACGTTCAGAGTGAACGCATATGGCTTCGGTACAGCGTAGCGACGGCGTGTTACTCTTGGAAACCGACTGACTGTTCGAAGGGATTTAGCACGCGTTAGCCATAGCCTAGGGTGTAAATCAAGACTGTTGTTTGCCTAAGATTGCCATGGCTATTTGGTTTCAGGTGTCAGGGTAAATCCAGCCTGAAAGAACGATTCATCATTTACGCCATACACTGCCGTTTCCTCAGCTAACTGCCAGCGGTGTCCTCGCTCTGGGTTTTTACGCTCCAATGTTTTTTCTAATCCATTCAACATACGAATGCATTCAATGTGTAACCGACACAACTTTTTATAGGATTCAAGATCCTCCATATTACTGACACCTGACACCAGAAACCTGATATCGGAGCCACGGTTTATCAATAGACAAGGATCAGCGGTTACCAACGGCCTTGATTTACACCCCATAGCCTGCTTTTAGTTTGGGTTGACAATTTCTTTCTATTGCGTTAACTGGTGCGATTAACAGAGTTAACCAGGTGGCAGACAGATAATGAAGGGACAGATTCTTAAACTATTGAGAACAGAGAGTGACGTGGTTTCCGGAGAAACGCTCAGCTCTCACTTAAAGATTTCCAGAGTGTCTATATGGAAACATATTAAAAAGCTCCAGAAATTTGGATACCCTATACAGGCAACTGCCAAAGGATACCGTCTGGTAAACGATCCTGACGTCCTTTACCCATGGGAATTCGGGGATAGAGAATTAAAAATCCATTATTTTGATGAAGTGACCTCCACAATGGATGTTGCCGGAAACCTTGCAAGAAATAATGCTCCTCATTTTACCGTGGTCATTGCGGGGCGACAAAGCAAAGGACGGGGTCGTTTGAAAAGAACCTGGGTTTCATCACAAGGCGGGCTTTATTTTACCATTATACTCAGACCTCAATTACCGACGGTGTTAAGCTCACGGGTCAACTTTGCCGCATCCATGGTTCTGGCCCGAATCCTGCGCAACATGTTTCATATTGATGCCAGGGTAAAATGGCCTAACGATATCCTTGTTCACGAAAAAAAGGTTGCGGGATTACTTTCTGAGATGGAGGCTGAAACCGACAGGGTTACGTTCATCAATATCGGTATGGGGGTGAATGTTAATAATGATCCTACTCCTCGTGAACCCAGGGCCACATCACTCAAAAAAATTACTGGCAGGAATATTTCGAGAAAACAGCTTTTATGCGGGTTTCTGGATGAATTTGAATATCGTATGAACAACGGGACGTTGGAGAATGTGATCTCTGAGTGGAAAACCCATGCCATGACCATCGGCCGTAAACTAACCATTGTAACCCCCCATAATGAGTTCAAAGGCATTGCCATGGATGTGGACAACACCGGCGCACTGATGTTGAAGCTTGAAGACGGATCAATAAAAAAAATTGTTTATGGCGATTGTTTTCATGACTAATCAGATTCACATGACCGTATATGCCTCACTTCTGGCCGCGTTGACGGCAGCAGGTGCATACCTGGCGATACCCATAGGACCGGTTCCCATCATTCTTCAAAATCTTTTTATATTTCTGTCAGGTCTGTTACTGGGTTCCAGGTGGGGTGCTGCAAGTATCGCCGTTTATCTTCTGGCAGGTGCTCTGGGTCTTCCGGTATTTGCCGGAGGAGTTGGGGGAATAGGACGCTTTGCAGGGCCCACGGGCGGATACCTTTTGGGGTTTCTTCCGGCGGTCTATGTCATCGGATGGATCACCGAAACAACACGAAAACGCGCGGGTTCCGACGTCCTTGCCATGATCTGCGGCAGTCTGATTATTTACGCTTTCGGGGTAACATGGTTGAAAATGTTAACCGGTATGACATTGGCCCAAACACTGGCGGTGGGAATGTACCCGTTTATTTTAGGGGATGCTCTTAAAATTGCCGCAGCCGTCCCCATTGCAAAAGCAGTGCGACCGGTAATTCACAGAGATCAGGTGCCAGGAATTAGCAGTCATGAGACAGAAGAACAGAAGACTGGAAGCTGAGAGAAAAACTAACCTTCTGATTTTCTTTACCTTCTTAACTTCATGTTCGCGAAAAGGTCACAAGTCAGAGATGATGTCGTGAATATAATTGAAATCAAAAACTTGAGTCATATTTTTGCAGACGGTACGCTGGGCCTGGACAATATAAATCTTACCATCCGGGAAGGAACGTTTGTCATTATCGCCGGGCAGAACGGGTCCGGAAAAACCACTCTGTTAAAACACCTGAACGGACTTCTTCTTCCGACCACCGGAACGATTCGTCTGGCCGGACATCCGGTATCTGAAAATCTTGTCAAAGCGAGGCAGATGGTCGGAATGGTATTCCAGGATGCCGATAGTCAGATTGTGGGGGAAACGGTTTGCGATGATGTGGCATTTGGCCCGGAGAACCTTTGCCTGGACAGAAGCGAGGTTAAAAGACGGGTATCCAATTCATTGAAGATTGTGGGCATGCTCGATTTTAAGGATCAGAAACCCCATTTACTTTCGGGCGGCGAAAAGCGAAGACTCGCCATTGCGGGTATCCTGGCCATGGAACCGAACGTACTGGTTTTTGACGAACCGTTTTCCAGCCTTGACTATCCCGGTGTCAAACAGGTTTTAAAACAGATGGTTTCTCTGCACCGGTCCGGCCACACCGTTCTTGTCGCCGCGCACGATCTGGAAAAATTAATTGCCCATGCGGATCGTCTGGTTATAATGAAAGACGGAAAAGTGGTAAAAGACGGAATCCCCTCTCAACTGCTTGGAGAACTTGAACCCTTTGGTATCAGAGAACCATGTGCTTCCCGTCTGGGAATGGAGGTTCCATCATGGCTGAATTGAGCGCTTTCAATTTCCGTCGCGGATCTTCCGTGCTTCACGGGCTGGATGTTCGATTTAAGCTCTTATTTCTGGTCCTGATCAGCCTTACCAGTCTGAAAGCATATGCTGTTACGCTTTCAGTTTTAACTCTGGTGCTAGTTTCCGCACTGCTGAACGCCCAGGGATCTTTAAAATCTATTTTAAAAGCGTTTCGGTATGTTTTTGTGTTTCTTGCGTTTATTTTTTTCGCCCGTGCATTATCTACCCCGGGATCACCGGTTATCGAATTTAAGTCCGTTTCCATTACCCGGGAGGGGCTCTATGACGGCGCCATGATTTGCTGGCGGCTTGTGAGTGTTGTTTTGACCGGATTAGCGTTTATTTCAACAACACGGCCTTCAGAAATTAAAGCGGCGGTTGAGTGGCTCCTTAACCCGTTTCCGTTTATCCCGTCTAAAAGGATTGCTACCATGATGAGTCTGGTCATGCGGTTTATTCCTGTTATTTTCGACCAGGCAAGAGAAACTGCCGATGCCCAGCGGGCGAGAGGAGTGGATAATAGAAAGAATCCGGTCTATCGATTGAAAAAACTCGGAATTCCGCTCATGCGCCGGACCTTTGAACGGGCCGGCAAGCTGGCAGTTGCCATGGAAGCCCGATGTTATTCTGAAAACAGAACAGATCCCGGGCTTTGTGCACGCTTAAGGGACTGGGCAGCTCTTTTTGTGGTCATTTGCCTTTGCCTCTTTATTGTTGTATGGTAAAAATCCTATAGCAATCTCATAAAAGGAGCGAGGTCAGTTGAAAATCATAATAGTGGGTGCCGGTGAGGTGGGCTTTAACATCGCGAGCCACCTGGCTTTTGAAAATAAAGATGTCGTGGTAATTGACAATAACCCGGTTGCCATTCGGCATGTATCTGACACTATTGATGTTCATGTGCTCCATGGATCCGGCAGCAGTCCGGTTGTTTTGAAGCAAGCGGGCATCAAAGAGGCGGATATCCTCCTTGCAGTTACAGATAGTGATGAAATCAATCTGGTGGCATGTCTGGTTGCAAATATACTTTCTCCAACAACAAAAAAACTGGCACGTATCCGCAGTGCCGACTATGATGAGTATCATGATACCTTCCGCGATCATACCCCCCATATCGACACGTTGATTAATCCGGAAATCGAAGTTGTAAAAACCATCCACAGGATTATGAATGTCCCCGGTGCGGTGGATGTGGATGATTTTGCCGATGGCCGCGTTAAATTTGTCGGGATACATTTGGACAAATCGGCGCGGCTCGCCGGTGTCCGTCTTTCGGAAATTTCTGCTAAAATCGGAAAGAAAATCCCGCTGATTGCTGCGGTGATACGGGATGAAGAACTGATTATACCCAGGGGGAATGACAGGCTTTTGGCGGGGGATTTGGTCTATTTCATCATCGAAAAAGACAATTATTTAAATTCGCTGGCAATTTTTGATAAACAGGTGGAGCCGATCGGCAGCGTTTTGATCATCGGCGGCGGGAATATCGGATTCAGGCTGGCCAGCCTGCTTGAAGAAAAAACTATTTTTACCAAAATAATTGAGAAGGATCCGGACCGATGCGCCCAGCTTGCCGAGAAGCTTAACAAGACGGTTATTCTGCATGGCGATGGTTCTGATCAAGAGCTTTTGAGAGAAGAAAACATTCAAAATATGGATGTGGTGATTACCCTTACCAACGATGAGGAAACCAATATTTTAACATCTCTTCTTGCCAAGCGTATGGGTGCCGCCAAAACAATAACCAAGATAAACAAATTCAGCTATTTGCCCTTGATGTCCATGATCGGTCTCGAGCAGGTGGTGAGCCCGAGACTTTCGGCCGTAAATACCATCTTACAGCACATTCGACGGGGCAAGGTGATTTCGGCCAAAGCAATTAAAAATGAACAGGCTGAAGTCATGGAGGCGGTGGCCCTGGAAACTTCAGACATTGTGGGAAAGCCCATAAAGAAAATTAATATTCCCAAAGGGGCCCTGATCACCGGTATCATCCGCAACGACACGGTTATTATCCCCTCCGGTGAGAGCGTCATTGAGCCCAATGACAGGATCATCATCTTCTCAACAAGACAGGCCATCCCCAAGATCGAAAAAATCCTCTCCGTAAAACTGGAGTATTTTTAGATGCGGTGGCACTTGATTCTGAGTATTGTCGGAATATTACTCTTTTTTTTGGGCCTGTGCATGGTATTTCCCCTTATTTTTGGTCTGTACTACAAGGATCAAAGCGTGCTCCCTCTGCTCAAAGCCATGGGGATAACCCTGGCTGCCGGATTTTCACTGATTGTTTGTTTCAGAAGTGCAAAGATAGATTATATCAGCCATCGTGAGGGAATGGCAATTGTCGCCATGGGATGGACAGCCATCGGCCTGTTCGGGGCATTTCCTTTCTATCTGGGATCTGAATTCGGCACGTTTATTGATGCGTTCTTTGAATCTGTTTCCGGATTTACGACCACCGGATCGTCGATTTTGACGAATATAGAAGGAGTATCAAAAGGACTTCTTTTCTGGCGAAGTTTTATTCAGTGGTTGGGCGGAATGGGGATCATCGTTTTATCCGTGGCAATTCTGCCGTTCCTGGGTGTCGGTGGTATGCAGCTCTACAAGGCTGAAGTTCCAAGTCCTGTTCCGGATAAGCTCAAACCCCGTATCAGAGATACCGCCATGATCCTCTGGAAAGTTTATGCACTTTTTTCTCTGGCAGAGGTTCTCCTTCTCATGATCGGGGGAATGGATATTTATGATGCCCTGTGTCACACCTTCACCACAATGCCCACCGGCGGATTTTCAACCAAAAACACGTCCATCGCTCACTATAACAGTGTGTATTTGGATACGGTATTTATCTTTTTTATGCTATTGGCCGGAATTAATTTTTCGATTCATTATCAGTTCTTAAAGGGGAAACCCCTTGCATTCTGGCGGGATTCGGAGTGCCGCTTTTTTATCGGTTCCGTTCTTGTATTGACGGGTGTGGTTACGATTAATGTTCACGGATCCGTATATGAAACCATAGGTCAGGCAGTGCGCTTCGGTGCGTTTCAAGTCGTATCCATTGTGACCACCACAGGCTATGCCAGTGCGGATTATGAATTGTGGCCTGCCATGTCCCAGATCATCTTAATATTATGCATGTTTTTAGGGGCGTCGGCCGGCTCCACCGGCGGAGGGATGAAGTGCCTCCGGGTGATGCTCTATTTTAAATATTGTTATAAGGAACTGTATTCCCTGATTCATCCTCATGCGGTCAAGCATATTAAAATCGGTGGCAAATCTGTTCCCGAGGATGTGATGCGAAGTGTCCTCGGGTTTATGGGGTTATACATAGGGTTGTTTGCTTTTTCTTCTGTGCTCATTGCAGGCATGGGGGTCGATTTTATGACGTCTATTGCTTCGGTCGCAGCCACCATCGGAAACATAGGACCCGGGTTGGGAACGGTGGGGCCGGCAGACAACTTTGCCCATATGCCCTATTTGGGCAAATGGGTACTCATATGCTGCATGCTGATGGGAAGGCTTGAAATATACACGGTCATCATCCTTTTCGTACCGGAATTTTGGAGAAAATAACCCGTCAATTAAAACTTTTATCAAATTCCCATTGATTTTTTATTGACAATACTGATAAACATAGTTAATTTAGTGGGCTTTTAAGGGCCGTTAACTCAGTCGGTAGAGTATCTGCCTTTTAAGCAGAGAGTCGCGCGTTCGAGTCGCGCACGGCCCACCAATCAGAAAATTGCCAAACACGTCCCCATCGTCTAGCCCGGTCCAGGACACCGGCCTTTCACGCCGGCAGCAGGGGTTCAAATCCCCTTGGGGACGCCACAGATACCCGTGTCAAGGGTAGGCAACCACCCTTGATTTCTAATATTCTTTCCCAAGGTTCACCTTCCTTGGGAAAGATTTTTATTTGTTCAAATAGCGCTAAAACGGCGTTTTTTCTTGCTTTTGGGTCTGCTTGTCTAACTTCCTCCTTAAAATTTTCAATCACATTCCTGATATCGTCGTCCGAGACCTCAAAAGCGCCCTGAACCGCTTTCTGATTTTTCATTTTCTCAATAATAGCCTTTTTCTGTTCTTTGACTGAAGCCAATTTTGGCTCTATGTCCTCAATTTCAACAAGTCCTCTGCTATACAAGTCCATATATTTTTGTTGTTGGTTTTCAATTTTAGCCAGGTTTTTCTCCAATGGCTGGATATCGGATTTACCATTTTGGAACCGCTTTTTCACACGATCAATTACACCTTTGACGTTCTTGAAATTCAGAATTTTCTGGCTTACAAGCGTGAAAATTGCGTCCTCTGCCGTATTTTGTGATATGTCGTTGTTTGGGCACTTCATTCCAAGCATTGTCCTTGAATTACACTTATAGATTTTTCTATCCCCGTTGTAATTCGTTCCACAAATTCCGCATTTCATTATTCCTGATAAGGCATAAACATTTTTGGCGGTATTAGGGGTTTCCCTTATACGTTTTTTCTTCATTTCTTTGATAATATTGGCAATATCTTCGGTAATCAGAGGTTCGTGGGTATTCTTTGTAATTACCCATTCTTCCTTTGGTTTATATTTTTTGCCATGCAAATAGCCGTTTAACTTCCCCTTTTCCTTAATCCTTTCATTATGCCTGTTAAAAATTGTAGTTCCTAAATAAACCTCAAGATTATCCTCAACTGACTTGGCACTATGGGTCGTCCAACGCCTATTACCACTTGGTGAAGGAATAGCCCGGACATAAAAATCTTGAAGAATAGATTTCTTGCTCTCATATTTTGCCCTTCTTTCAAAATATTCTTTAGCGTATGGTGCGGTTTCTGGATTGGGTTCAAGTATTGTTTTTGTTATCGGCTTTCCGCTCCGGTGTTTTCCGAGTTCCACTTCTTTCAACTGATAGCCGTATGGCGGTCGTCCTCCAGCACGATAACCGCTTCTGACATTCTGCTTCATACTGGCTACGCCTTTGACTTTACTTTGTTGTGAATGAAGTTGGTCAAAGGCTGACATAATGGTTTCAAATACAGGGTCAAGGTATGTATTGGTTTGAGGCATGTTGATAAAAATCACCTCTATTCCGTATTTTTTCCTTAACGCCCATAAATAACTTTGGGTCTGATGCTGGTCTCTACCAAATCTCGAAGTATCCAGGCAGTAAATTTTAGAAAAAGGGGACTGCTTGGACATAGCCAGGCTTATCATTTCGTCAAATTCTGGTCTTATATCACGAGTGGATGAAAGGGCTTTATCGCAAAAAACACGATAGACCTGCTCGCCATGACCCTTGACCACTTCTTTTATTTGGTCTTCCTGTGCTTCACAGGAGACATTGTGCAGGTCTTTGCTCGACCTCACATAAATTGCTACTTTCTTCATTTCGATTTTTCCTCCGGTTGTTTATTTCGTTTATTTTCGATGATTGATGCTATCAGTTCTATAATTACCTCTTGAATATGTGGGGCATAATCTTCGAAATATTGTTTGTTTTGTTTCTCCACATAACACACCTCTCTTTGCAGTTGTCATTTGACTGACACACAGCCTTGTGGGGCGGAGGTGAATGCCCCTGCCAGTTTAAAGAGATGACGCTCTTTTCAAAAAATCCTCTAAAAAAATGAGACATTTTGTCCCCGGACTATTTAAAAAATACAATATAGCCTGTAGGTGTGATGATATATTCTCCCGAGTAAAAAAATTAAAATAGAATAAATCAGTAATAGGTTTCTACTCGCCATTATCCAATTCCCGTAGAAAATCTAATCTTCTTCTATAAAATCTTTTCCTATAATTTTCATAACCTATGCCAATGCGACTTGCTTCTTGTCTTCGAGTTCTATCTCCTAAAAGGACTTCAAACTCGTCTTCTCCAAAAAATTCTTTCATTTTTTCATACAACTCCTTTGCCAGATACAGCTCCTCTGGCGATTTTTTTTCAACAAGTCCGTCTGAAAACTCAATTCTTTCAAGATGTGAAAGTGAGTATCGCCATTTTTGGTTAAAGGTGTCCTCATAATCGTCTGGTAAAGAGATGTTTTTATTATTACTATTCAGCCGGTTATGCTTTTTTATTATATTCAGCAGACTCAAATTGACATAATGGGTCATAAAAGTTGATAATTTCCCTTTAGCCGGGCTGAATTTCTCATAGTGTTTTTTTGACACAAATTTTTCAAAAATATCGTGTAAAAGGTCTTCAGGGTCTATGTTGTATAGTTCTGTTAAATATTTCACTTTCCGTTGGATGCTCCCGTTTATTCCAAATTTGCCTTTGCCAAATAATGCCCATTCAAGATTTTTATATGCTTCAGCCAGTAATTTATTTCTATCCACCGATCTTAATTATAGTCCCTCGTGGAAGAATAACTTCATTGATACCCAAATACTGGCTAAATTTTTTTACTGCTGTAATAAAATCACAGCCTTCAATCTCTTGAATAAGGTCAAAAATATCCCAACCGCGTTCACAATTTTTGCTGAAACAGGTAAAACGAACCCTGTCTCTGGCAGTGTGTAGGTAAAATGACGGCTTTGTGTCTGAATGGAATGGGCAACTCGCTACGTAGAAATTACCTGATTTCTTAAAATCTATTCCTAATCCTCTGGCATAGAAAAAAGTTTGCTCCAAATAATACTGAGACTTTAAATCTGCTAAACAAACCGATGTTTTCATATTTATTGCTACCTCCAAGTTTTTTGTTTCGCCTTGGCTACGGCTGATTTGAGTGTAAAGCCTTGGTCGAGAAAAAATTTAATTTTTTTGATAAGTTTCAGGTCGGCATTGGAATATCTGCGATAGTGTCGCTTTCCATAACGAATTCTCATTGGTTCTTGTATGTATCCCAGCGCTTCCCAGTTGCGTAGTTGTCGCCTCGAAATACCTACGATTTCAGATAAATCACCAATGCTGTAAGTTTTTTTGACTTTCATTATTAACACCCCTCCCTTTTTAAAGTTTTGTTGAAGGGATAAAATTCACCCTCCTAATATTAAGAGAGGTTAGTTAATTCACAGGGAGGTAAATACAATATCAGAGGTGTTAATTTGTGTTTTATCGGTCAGTTGAATTGATTTGAGTGTTTTTAGGGTTTGGTCTGGTGGGATAGATTTTTTTTAAATCATCCATATTCCCTTGCCAAAGGGGTTAGGTCATACCTAAAATATGCCATTATTGGCAATTTTTTAATTTAGGAAGCCACTTCCTATATTTTGGGTCTAAACCCATTCTTTATCCTGTAATATGGATCGAATGATACATTGAGTTTGTTAAAAAATTATTAAAAGCCAAAAATGGCATCGGCTGGAAAATTTCATAATCTTATGTAATTATATGAAATTTCAAATTAGGATATAGGACAAAATAATGCGTAAATGAATTTATTCATCTTCTATTATATCTTTGAAAGGTACTGGGTCATATAAGACAATTCCTTTTGTCTTCCGAAGACGACGCCCTTTTAATGCTCTTCTCCATTGTTGGTAATGGTTCTTACACAAACCTTTTGCGTAGATTTTATTAGAGCAAAAAACACATGTTTTAAGGTCAAGGTATGATTTCCAATGTCCAGCACCACGTTTCCACCGGCGATAATGTTTTTCGCATAAACCTTTTGAGTAATGCTTATCATCGCACAATATACACTTTCTCATTGAAGTTCCATTAGGTGAATTTGGGTATCAATTCAGATTGATTCATAAAAAAATCCCCCGCCATCTCTATTTTGTCAAGGGAAAAATATCGATGGGTCTATTCATTCATCAAGGAAATCATCGTCTTCTTTATCGAATTCTCGCTCGATCCGAATTTTTTCAATTTCTTCATCAGTGATTGTTTCCGCCATACCGAGTGCAAAAGCCAGTTCAAAAGTTCTCATATCAGAAAAGTCGTCCATTCTATTTTTCTCCTTTGCACCTCCTGATTTGATTGTTTGGAAATGATGGATTTATAGCGGGATGGAATTATGGAATTTGTTTTGTGAAATGATATTGAATGGATATGAGGTTGCTAAACCGCAAAGAATTCTTTGATTTTGGGTCTGAGACCGGATTTGATTCTGTAATAGCGCTTGCTTGATATATGGAGTTTCTTAATAGTGGACTTGTCAGATTCGCCTTTTATTTTGTATTTCACGATTCCTCTTTCATTATAGTCCAGGGATTGAAGGAAACGTTCGCTGTCTACTTTGGCGATAACCCGCTCGTCCAGCGGTAACCCATTGCCTGCGAGATACTCGGCATAAATCTCATTCTCGAAGTCCTGCGGATAAAATCGGAGTATGGTTATATCGTCTCGTTGCTTATATGGCTTATCCACCGACGAACTGCTTTCCCAAACGTTTATCATTCTCCACCTGATTCTGTTCATCAAAAAGCCGTCTGTTGCCAAGGGGTCTTTCAGAAG
>CAYPIW010000090.1:0-19129 GCA_964410925.1 uncultured Desulfobacteraceae bacterium | reverse complement strand
CGACTCGTACATGTATATTGATATCGGCTATAGATCATTGCAAACATGCCTTTTTGAGTATAGCGTATTGGTGATCGGTCTGGGCCAGGGTTAAGGAATACTGCCAATTTGTATAAAATCTGGAGCGTAGCGACTCCATAACTTTAGCTCACTTCACACTTCACACTTTAGCTCACTTTCTACTTCGCACTTTAGCTCACTATCCACTTCACATTTTAGATCACTTCAGGCACTTCTAACTTAAATTTTTTATACTACAAAATGAAAAAAAAATTCAAACAAATAAAAAATTATCATTTCAATAAATATCAAGGCCTTGCTATTTATTATAAATGAATTGTAATAAAAAAATGAATCACGATTATTTTTTTTAAAAATAGAAGAAAATAGAAGAAAACAGGAGATTTCTTAAAATGACATTATTGTTGAAATTCTATGGATAAGCCTGGATATGTTTAAAATGTTTATAGAAAACAACCCTTGAAAAAAGGTTGTATTTAAGAGCAGTTGCCTATCTTATTTCAATTAGTTAAAATAATACAATAAGATATGAATTGTTAATAACTCGATAACAGATAAACGAAAAACCGATTTTATCAGGATTGACACACAATGGATCATCCATTAGATAGACATATACTTTTTTTAGTATTTAGTCATTTTTCTTCAAAACTCCAATAACACTCTTAAGTCGTTTGTTATCGTTAGTTTTTCCTGATTTTCTAAACAATTTTATTAAGAACAGGACAATCTGTTTTCAAAATTGAGAGCATAATCTTTTATGAAGGGCATTTGGGAAGAGACAAAAGCTGCTGTAAAACTATCTATCCCCAAGCACTGTTTCAGAATGTGGATTGAGCCCCTGCAACTGATAAAATGTACTGCAGATTCAATTGTTTTATCCTCACACAATTTTTTTTTCAAAAAACGAGTACTTGACAATTATGGCATGCTGATGGAGTCAGAGATAGAACGGGTGGCCGGGAAAAAATACAGACTGCTCATCGAGGTGGCTGAAACAAAGGTCCATTCAAAGCCCAATATGGATGATAATTTTCAACTTCAGCTTCCCAATATAAATGTTTGCCCGCAAAACGGCCGCTTTATGCGGAAAGATTTTACTTTTGATCACTTTGTCGTTGGAGGCAATAATGACTTTGCCTATTCGGCATCCCTCTCGCTGGCTTCACAAAAAAAATCCACTCAGAATTCTTTATTCTTATTGTCAAATACCGGGATGGGAAAAAGCCATCTCTCCCAGGCCATAGGCAATTATATCTTGTCCGAACATCCTTCGGAGCGTTTATATTATATGACTGCCGAGGACTTTAGCAATGAAATGATTCATGCTTTTCAGCATGACGCCATCAATATGTTCAAGGGAAAATACAGAAATCAATGTGACGTATTGCTGCTTGAGGATGTTCATTATCTTAGTGGGAAGGAAAGGACCCAGATCGAACTTGCATTGACGCTGGATACCCTGTTTGAATCCGGAAAGAAAATAATTTTTTCGAGCTGTTGTCTTCCGTCAGAGATACCGAAACTCAATGATAAATTAAGATCACGTCTTTCATGCTCTCTTATTTCGAACATAGATCCTCCGGACTTCAGGACCAGAGTCAGAATATTGCAAAGAAAAGCAAAGCATAACGGGCATAACTTGCCGGAAGATGTAATCCATTACCTGGCCTCTGAGCTCACCGAGGACGTGAGGCAACTCGAAAGCGGCCTTATCGGGGTCACCGCAAAATCATCTCTTTTGGGATCACCTATCGACCTTGTGCTTGCTGAAAGTGTTGTTAAGAATATCGTACGTTACCGAAAAAACATTACAATAGATGCCATTAAGAAACTGGTTTGTAAATATTACAGTATTCCCATTGCTGACATTGTTTCAAGCTCTCGCAAACAATCTATTGTTCGACCCAGGCAGATAGCGATGTATCTGTCACGCAGATATACCGATTCTCCTCTTGAGACCATAGGAAGAAGTTTCAACAGATATCATGCCACCGCCCTTCATTCCATCAGTGCCGTTGAACGGGGATTGAAAGAAAACGGCCCCATGCAGAAACAAGTCGAGTTTCTCTGCGGCAGGCTTGAATCCGGTAAATATTAATCTTGGCACTATCAGATACTACATTCAGAAAACTTCAAAATATAGTGGGTAAATCCGGCTGCAGCAGAAAAAAAGAGGATCTCGTGTGCTATGCATACGATGCAACGGCCCGCACTTATCTTCCTGATGCCGTCATGTTTCCTGGCAATACTGAAGAAATATCCGCCATATTAAATCTTGCCGAATCAGAGGGTTTTTTTGTGATACCCCGCGGTTCCGGTTCCGGGATGACCGGCGGGTCTCTTGCCGTCAGCGGAGGCGTAATACTTGTGATGGCCCGGTTTAACCGCATTCTTGAAATTGATAAGGGCAATCTTATCGCCCATGTCGAACCCGGTGTTGTCACTGGACATTTTCATCGGGCGGTCGAGAGAGAAGGATTGTTCTACCCGCCTGATCCGGCGAGTTCGGAATTTGCTACTCTGGGCGGGAATATGGCAGAATGTGCAGGAGGTCCTCGGGCGGTTAAATATGGCGTTACCCGGGATTATGTGCTTGGACTCGAAGCGGTTCTTTCAACCGGTGAAATTATACATACCGGCGTGCAAACCAGCAAAGGAGTGGTAGGATATGATCTGACCCGGCTTCTTATCGGGTCCGAAGGGACCCTTGGAATAATTACCAGGATAACATTGCGTCTCTTGCCCCTTCCCGAAGCTGTAAGAGCGATGACGGCTGTTTTCGACAAGCTGGATACCGCGGCGGAAACGGTTTCAGAAGTCATCCGGCGCGGTATCATCCCTCGAACCATAGAATTTATGGATAATGCTTCAATTCGGTGTGCAGAAAGCCGGCTAAATATCGGTCTGCCGGTTGAAGCCGAAGCGTTGCTGCTGATAGAAGTTGACGGGAAAGTTCAGGAGACCAAGATACTTATAGAGCAATTAAAAACGGTGTGCGTCTCCTCGGGCGCAAAGAGTATTAAAATCGCCGAGAGTAAACAGGAGATTGATAATCTCTGGAAAGCACGCAAGGCGATTTCTCCGGCCCTGTTCCAGTATGCCCCGGATAAGATCAATGAGGATATTGTGGTCCCAAGAAGCAAGATTCCTGATATGGTGAGAAAAATAAATTCCTTAAAGGAGGAAACCGGGCTTATTATGGTGAGTTTCGGACATGCCGGTGACGGGAACATCCATTTTAATATCATGCTGGACAAGAAGAATAAGACGGAACTGAAAAAAGCTGAGTACGCAGTTGATGTTGTGTTTGACTATACCCTAAAACTTGGAGGGACAATTTCCGGTGAGCATGGGGTCGGAATAACAAAAGCCGCGTACATAGAAAAAGAGATCGGTTCTGTTGAACTTAACCTGATGAAAAAAATAAAAAAGGTTTTTGACCCCAAAGGGATCTTAAATCCCGGAAAGATATTCCCGACTCATTAATTTTCCAGAAAAGCTAAGTGTTCAGCCACCAAGACACTAAGTACATGTAAATAAAAGTTAAAAGTGACTAAAGTGAACTAAAGTGCCTAAAGTTAAGGCAAAATACAAGTGCCTAAAGTTAAAAGTGCCCATCTCTGTTTGGCCGGTTAACCTGTTAGCCAGTTGGCCGGTATTAAATTACGGGCGAACCGGCGTAACGGGCTGACGGGCGCAACATTTTTTATACTTTAGCTCATTTTAGGCACTTCAAACTTCAAACTTTTAACTAATCAGAATTATAATATAAACTTTGGTGTCTTCGTGGCGGAACCTTTTTGAAAAACTAAAGTCATTGTATTTTCATAAACATTTCGCTTGAAGATATCAAATCCTCCAACAGCTCCATCCGTGTATTTTTATTGCGATCTATGGCACACCGCAGCCGTAACGCACAAAACTTTTTGCAGATCGGATCCTCGATATTGAAATTTCCGAAACATCCAAGATATTTATCAAAAGAGATTTTCTTCATTAATTCCTTTTTCATGCTGTATCCTTTAGTGCCAACAATAAAAGCATTTCCTCATGAATGTTACCGTTGGTTGCAAGAATTTCATTTTTGTAAATATTAAAAGGTTTGTTTGAAAAATCTGTTACGGTCGCTCCTGCTTCTCTTGCGATCAATTCACCGGCAGCGGTATCCCAGGGCTTTAAATTTTGTTCCCAGAATCCGTCAAATCGCCCACAGGCTACAAAACAAAGGTCTATGGCGGCCGATCCGAGCCTGCGGACTCCCTGAGAGGCTTTCAAGCAGTTTGAAAAACGCGCTATCAGGGGGTTGAAATTGTCTGTTAAATTATAAGGAAACCCTGTGACCAGTAAACTTTCTGAAACTGTTTGAGCGTTAGAGACCTTGATGGCGCGGCCATTGAGTTCGGCGCCTTTGCCTTTTACGGCAGTAAAGAGTTCTCCGGTTACCGGGCTTAAGACAATGGCAATAACTGTATCACCGCTTAAAGCAAAAGCTATGGAAATAGCGAAAAGACCGAGGCGATGTGCAAAGTTTGTCGTACCATCCAGAGGATCGACAATCCATTTATGATCAGCTTCACCTTTGTTCAGACCGCTTTCTTCCGCCAGGACCGTGTGATCGGGGAAGACGTTTTTAATTGTCCCTATGATTGTCTTTTCGGATTCGGTATCCGCTTCTGTAACAAGATCAATGGCGCCCTTTTTATCGACTTTGGATTTCCCACCGCTATAATGCGACAAAAGCACCCTCTGGCCTTTATAAGCGGCGGCGATACCCACTCTTTTTACAAGTTCCATATCCATAGAAAAAGATTACAACGGCTCAGGGATTTTTTAAAATTCCAAATTCAAGTTACCAACTTACAACTAAATTCCAAACTTCAGGAATCAAATCTCAAATAAATACCAAATCTCAAGCACCAAATCCCAAATAAATCTCAAATCTCAAACTGAAAATTTCAAACCGGTTTAAAAGTGATTGTTTTTTGGAATTTGTCATTTGGAATTCCCACTCATTCAATGACTTCGTGAATAGACACAAATGCACCACTATATTTATTCTTATTTGGATGTCAAGCATAAATTCAGGGCTGCTGACCTAAAGATGAACGTCAAATTGCTGCATCTGAAATTATGGTTTCAGGTTTCAGGTGTCAGGTGTCAGGTGTCAGGAAGAAAACGCCATACACTGCCTTTTCCCGCTCCAATCCATTCAACATACGTATGCATTCTTTTCCTTGATGCACCCTTTCTTAGCCCTGACACCTGAACCCCGACACCTGAAACCTGACACCTGAACCCCGACACCCGACACCCGACACCTGAACCCCGGTTTGTCAACAGACAAGAATCAGTGTTTACCAACGGCCTTGATTATATGATGTATCGAGGCTTCCATCTTTTCGATCAGTGGGATTAAGGTGGATTCGACATTGGCTGAGATGGCTGTTCCGCCAAGGGTCCCGGTCAGCGTATCAACAATTGTCTGGTCAACGAGATCTTTTTTGTTCAGAACGCGGATTAAGGGAGTGTTATGCAGATTAAGTTCGGAAAGTATTCTTTCTACAGACTCGACCTGGTCTTTAAAACGAGGATTGCTGAGATCAATTACATGCAACAGAAGGTCTGCGTTCTCAAGTTCTTCCAGGGTCGCACGAAAAGCAACCATAAGGTCTTTGGGGAGGTTTTTGATGAATCCCACGGTATCCGTAATTATGACTTCTATATCTCTGGGAAATTTAAGGCGCCTGCTGGATGGATCCAACGTGGCAAAAAGTCGGCTTTCAGCCCGGACATTACTTTTGGTAAGGGTGTTCAGCAGGGTAGATTTTCCGGCATTGGTATACCCGATAATGGAAATAACAGCCAGTTCCTTTTTAGTCCGCTTTGCCCTTTGCTGCCTTCTGTGTTTCATTACAAGGGACAACTCACTTTCCAACCGTACGATTCGGTCTCGCACCCGCCTGCGGTTTATTTCCAGCTTTGTCTCACCGGGCCCGCGGCCGCCGATACCACCGGTCAAGCGTGACATGGCGGTATTTTTTGTAATAAGCCGTGGAAGAAGATATTTTAGCTGGGCAAGCTCAACCTGAAGCTTTCCTTCCTTTGATTGGGCCCGTTGAGCAAAAATATCAAGAATCAACTGGGTTCTGTCAATTACCTTCAGATCTGTTTGGTTGGTAATCGACCGGATTTGGGACGGGTTTAATTCCTGATCGAAGATGATTAGTGTTGCTCCTTTCTGAAGTGCCAGAATAATCAGATCTTGAAGTTTCCCCATGCCCATGAGGAATCTGGTGTCTAATTTGCGGCGTTGCTGCAGTACCGTTCCGGCGATTTCGATACCGCTCGAAGCAGCCAGATCTTTAAGCTCTGCCAAAGAATCCATGGCGGCATGCCTGGAAATGGTCGTAACACTGATAAGAAGCGCTCTTTCTTTTCCGGTATCGGCTTCAAATAAAGACGTTATCTGCGCAAGCTCTTCTTCAAGCGACTGGATAAGGTCGATACATCCGATATCGAGTTGGTTGGGATGCAGGGGTTTTAAAATTTCAAACGGCTTTCCTGCCGAACTTTTTGGTAAGATATACCCCGCATGAATTCGATGAAAAAAACCCTCCCGGGTCATTGTGATGGCTGCCATGATGTCAAGTCTTAAAAGGGCAAGATCGGTGAGGTCTTCTCTTGTCAAGGGTTCATTATTCAGATGGGTGTGTATGCATCTCAGCCCTTTCAGACGACCGGGAGCCACTCTATATTCACTGGTGTCCGGAATTACAATCCCATGATGGTTTCCAACAATGACATAGACTATTTTTCCCTGGCGGTCTATAAGAAGGCCGATCTGTCGACGAATTTCATGGGAGAGCCTGCTGATGTCACGAGCAAGTTCCAAGGTAATAAGAAACTGAGGGGGAAGGCGACGGCGGTATAAATTTTCAAGCCTTCGGATCTGACCGGCCTTAAGTCCGCCGATATTCCCAAAAATCCTTTTCATGTTGACTGATTAATTTGGTTAATTTTGAAATCCTGCATAGGTAAGGGCTACATGGCTCCGTATTGGAGTTTTGTGTCACAAATCACAAATCCCAAGAACCAAATTACAAATAAATCCCAAATTCCAAAATACAAATTCAAAACCCGTTCAAAGCGGTTTTTTTTGTTTGGGATTTTGAATTTCGGTCATTGTTATTTGTTTGTTTATTGGGATTTGTGATTTGGAATTTCAATAAGTCAATAGACCTTCAATAAAGCAAATCCCCTCTGGGGATAACCAAAGCTTAATTCTATGGAACCGGATTCTTTATTCTCTGGCGGCGTAATTCTCAAACCGAGTGTATGTGTCCAAAAATGTCAATATGGTGAATCCGGTGGGACCATTTCTCTGTTTGGACACGATTAATTCTGCTTTGCCTTTATTGGGATTTTTTTCATCTTTGTTGTATAATTCATCCCTGTAAAGAAACGCCACGACGTCGGCATCCTGTTCTAAGGCCCCGGATTCTCTCAAGTCTGATAGCTGAGGACGTTTATCGCTACGTTCTTCCAGTTTTCTGTTCAACTGGGAGAGTGCAACAACCGGTAGATCGAGCTCTTTGGCCAAAGCTTTTAAGGATCGCGAAATTTCCGAGATTTCAAGATCCCGCCGTTCAGCCGAGACGCGGCTTTTCATGAGTTGAAGATAGTCAATAATGATAAGGCCGATATCTTTTTCCATTTTTAACCTGCGAGACTTGGCTCTAATTTCAAGAGCGGTAATGTTGGGAGAATCATCAATGAAAATCGGTGCTTGAGATAAAACTCCAGCAGAATCCGTAATTTTTATCCAATCGTCCTGGCTTATGAATCCCCTTCTTAAGCGGGAAGAATCAATTCTTGCTTCGGAGCTGAGCATTCGGAGGGATAGCTGTTCCTTGGACATTTCAAGGGAGAATATGGCAACAGGAATATTTGCGTCAACGGCGGCATTTTTTGCGATATTCAGAGCAAGAGCTGTCTTTCCCATACCCGGCCGTCCGGCCAGGATCACAAGATCGGATTTCTGTAACCCTGCAGTCAGTTCGTCAAATTTGCTGAAACCTGTGGTAACACCGGTAACCAGCGCCCGGTTACCCTGGCGCTCTTCAAGGATATCAATATTGCTTTCGATTATTTTACCAATGGGATAAAATGTGGGTCTTACTTTGTTTTCAGATATCTCAAAAATGGAAGTTTCGGCAAAATCAATGACGTCATCCACATCCCCTCGATCTTCGAAGCACCGTTTGGCTATGGAGTTTGTTTTTTCAATAAGACGTCTTAAACAGGACTTGTCATAGACGATTTTGGCATAATACTGTGCATTCACAGCGAGCGGAACAGTATCTACAAGATTTGCAAGATATGCTGCTCCGCCGATCTCTTCCAGCTGGTTATGCTCTCTTAAAATATTGGTCAACGTTACCAGATCAACAGGTTCATTTCTCGAAAAAAGTTCTGATATGGCGGAGAATATTTTCTGATGCGCAGATCTGTAAAAATCCTCGGGCGAAAGGATCTCAAGGATTTCAAGAAGCGTATTGTTGTCTACCAGAATTGCGCTTAAAATAGATTCTTCGGCCTCAAGGCTCTGGGGGGGTAGATGATAAAGATAGGGGTCTTTTCCGGTGTTCAAGTTTTTATCTGCCATATCTAAAACAAATCACAAATTCCAAGCACCAAATTACAAATAAAAGTTTGAAGTGAACTAAAATTTAAAGTGCGCTAAAGTTAAGGCAAAATATAAGTGCCTAAAGTTTGAAGTGACTAAAGTGCCTAAAGTTAAGGAATTCTGTCAATTATATAAAATCAGCGGAGCGACACCATAACTTTAGGCACTTTAGATCACTTTAGACACGTTTAACTTGTCCGGCATGTAAGGTAACAGGCCATTTCAGGGTTAATGCAAGGTATCGTCCACTGGGCCGAGATATTTATTCGGGTACTACTTCAATAATAATTTCAGGCTCCACATCGTTATAAACGCGAACAGGGACGTTGTAGGTACCGATATTTCTAATGGGGTCTTTAAGTAAAATCATCCTCTTTTCCACCGCAATATTTTTTTCTGCAAGGGCATTTATAATATCTCGAGTTGAAATCGAGCCGTAAAGACGATCCTCTTCACTTACCTTTGCAGCAATGGTACATACTACGCCTTCAAGTCTTTCTGCCATCTCTTGGGCAAATTCTTTCTCTTTGGCAATCTGGAGCTCAAATTTGGCTTTGTCCTGCTCCAGCATTTTGCGATTTTGAGGTGTAGCAAGCACCGCCTTATTCTGAGGTAAAAGGTAGTTACGGGCATACCCATTGGCAACGGTTACCTCGCTGCCGATTATTCCTAATGATTCGATGGTTTCTTTCAATATTAGTTTCATTATAACTCTCCATTTTTTTATCGCCACGAAGACACCAAGGCACGAAAAAAGATTAATAAATTTATTCTTGGTGTCTTTGTGCCTTTGTGGCAAATTTTTAGCTCAATTTTCCGGTTTGCTCGCACTGTTCTCTAATTTTCTGAAATTAATCCACATATCAAACAAGCCAAGTCCTATTATAACGATCAGTACCACCTGCTGCAGGGCAATCAGACTATATAAAAACACCCTGAGCATCCGGGGGAATTTTTTTTTTTCAAAATAGAACGAAACAATAGCAATCCCTTGAAAAAAATATATGGTTAACAGGATTAAAAGGCCGTTTAAACCTAAAAATTTAAAAGTTCTCTCGGGCAAAAGGAGCAACAGACCGCATCCGATGATACCCCATACAAGAAATTCCGGCGCCTTCCAGAGCTTGAGGGAACCAAATGAAGGGTAAAAGATTCCGCGGCCCTTTAATAAGGGCTTTGCCACCAGCAAATTCGTCCAAGATACAAAAAAAGTTGAAGCGACGATAATCGCTGGAATGATTCTAATCAGAACATACTCGATATGTTCCAGAGAATTCGAAATCATGTGGATACTTTCCTGCGATACCCCTATATTCTCGTAAATTTCTAATGTAAGCCTGAGATTTTTGGATACATATTCTGTGACAAGGGCATAACACGCTTTATTTGATAAATTACTGTAAAAGAGCAGACCGGCAATACCTATTAATATCACGGAACCGCATGTATATAGCATTGTCTTTTCAACGGAAATATTCCGCTCAATAAATTCACTCAGGGCAAAGCCGATCAAAAGTAGTTCAACGAAGAACAAAATGTCGATGGATACCCCTCCAAGAACGGCGATCATTACTACAACAGTTATAATCGGGATGAAAGCTCCTGTGGTTCTGCCGAGCTTTGAGCGATAGAAAAGAGTCGGCAGGGGGATAAACAGAGAACAAAAGAACCCGATAATCGGCATATAAACTGATATTGCAAATATAAGGCTTGTGATTGCAATGCCGCTTACGATATCCTTTGGGATATTCCCTCGAATAGTTCGAGGCATTACTTTTATCTCCTTTGAGGCCGATCCTCTAAATACATGTATTCGTAAGTACGGTCAGGTATTTATAACTTAGTTTATTCATTCTATTTATGCAAAAGTTTAAAGTGCCTAAAGTGCTTAAAGTTAAGGTATTCTACAAATTTTAATTATAATTGACCGCGCTGAAAGCGCGTTCCTCAACCCTGGCCCAGACCGATCACCAATACGCTATATTCAGAAAAACAAGTTTACAATGATGTATAGCCGATATCAATATACATGTACAAGTCGCACCAGGGCGGGCTTTACCTCACTTCAGGCACTTCAAACTTCAAACTTTTGGACTTCACCTTATGCGGGATAGGGTCCCCAGATAAGAATATGTCATCGTATTTATGAATTAGAGCACCAGGTCAGGTTCTTTAACTGTAATCCATTGTTCCAACGAAAGGCAGAAGGGCAATTGTACGTGCACGTTTGATTGCATGGGTCAAGGCACGCTGGTGTTTTGTACATGTTCCGGATATACGCCTTGGAATGATCTTGCCACGTTCCGTTATAAAATACCGAAGTGATTTTACATCCTTGTAATCGATAAGCAGACTGGTGTCAGCACAGAAGCGACACACTTTGCGACGATGAAATACTCTCTTCTTTCTGTTTCCACCGATTCTTTTTTTCCTGTGGGCAAAGGGTGCATCCATTTTATATCTCCTCCAAATGACTTGCGGATGATGTGGTTTCGTCTTCTTCAGCCTCATATTTCAGAGCATCGGGAGGCGTTGTGTCGGCATTAGATTCATTATGTTGGAGGGCATCGGATTCATCACTTTGTTCGGCCTGGACTTTCTCGGCTTCCATCCTGGCTATTTCTTCTTTCACGCTTTCGACATCAACGTCTTTTTCGAGTAAAACCGTCATATATTTTAGTATCCGATCATCAATCCGGAAAAATCGTTCAATTTCATTCACAAGTGTTCCGATTCCGCAATAATCTAAGCGAACATAATATCCGCGGGTCTTCTTTTTGATTTCATAGGCAAGCTTTCTGTCGCCCCATTCGTCAACCACAACAACCAGACCGTTATGCTGGAGAAAAAGATCTTTCAATCTGTCAATAAGGGGAGCGCGCCCCTCTTCAGAAAGATCGGGGTCGATAATAAAAATTGTTTCGTACCGTCTCATGTAACCTCCTTTTGGATATGAAGCCCTATACAGAGCAAGGGGTAGTGAATAAAAACATTATATCTAAATCAGAAAAAACAGAATGTCAACCAATAATCGCAACCATTCCAAGGATTGATCAAAGTCAACTCTAACTGATTCAGATAGAAGCGATTTGCTTTCAGGTGTCAGGTTTCAGGTGTCAGGTTTCAGGTGTCAGTGTTTAGGGTTCAGGAAGCATGTTGAGTAATAGATGCAACAACTTGAACATCGGACCCTGGTCGCCTCTGGCGCCGCCGAAGGCGGGTAAACATTAAACGCTCAACATCGAACGTCGAATGTTGCATTCAGATTTACGCCGGGTCAGGAGCCCTGAATTTATTCAACATACGACTATATCATTGCTATTGGTCACCTTGTTTGCCTTATTAAGCCTGACACCTGACACCTGAAACCTAAGAAAAGGCCTTCGGAGCCACGGTTTATCAATAAACAGGAATCAGCGTTTAGCAACGGCCTTGATTTACATCGCTTTCTATTTAAAGGTTATCAAGAAATTCAAGGTCCTTTATCTGGGTGTTTTTGGTGCCGATGGTAAGAATTTCAATTTTTCCATCTTTTGTTTTGCGGAAATAAAGGCGTCCTTTATATGCAAATATTACCTCTTGAACCGTGGCCCGGCCTTTTTTCCCGAATACCTTTCTTTTGACCAGCACAAAGCTTGGGTCTTCATTAAGTTTGTGAATGATTTCTTCGACTTTTATTTTCATGTCGTCCGTAAGGTCAAAAAAACCGTCCAGGGCTCTTTTGTTGACGCATATGTTTTTATAAAGCGTTTTAAATCGTTTCCGGACCCTGTTGAAACTATTTGTTTTTTGTTTGTTCTCTTTTTGCCGTTCCTTTTCAAAGAGTTTTATTTTTTCTTTTAAGGCATTAATTTCCTCCTGCTTCTCATTTTGTAATGCAATATTTTCATTAATATTTTCCTCGAGAGCGACAATTTCTTTTATCAAATCATCTTCGTTTTTGCTGGCTCTGATCTTCTCATGGACAAGCTTTTTTTTTATCTTTATAATTTCAGATATAAGTTTTTGTTTGACTTTTATCAGGTTCTTAAGTTTGCTAATATGATTTTTTTCGAATTCCAGAAGCCGTGCGATTTCAGTCTCTTTTTCGGTGTCCTCCTGCCTGGCCTTTTTTATTCCTGTCCTATAATACAGGAATAACACCAATACGGATATACAGACATAAAAAGCAAGTATTACGTTTGAAAGCAGGGTGTTATGTTCAAGTATTACGTCGACATCTACCACAAGGCCTTCATTCATGAGGTTGTAATTGTGAGCGGCGACTTGTATGGGGGCAGACGGAGGGATGTCACCTTCTTCATCATTAAAAACAGCTGGATATAAAATTGTGTTTTGTTTTGTGGCAACGGATATCTTTGTTTTAACTCCCAATGATAGGATGGCGTCGCTTTGAAGATAGCGGTCAATATTATTATTTATGGCATCTTTCAGTCTCACGCTTCCGTCAAATAAAGGGCGTGTATCTCCCGTATAAATATCTCCTATCTCTTTTGCATACCGCTTATTAAGATGACTCTCAATGGATTGTATAGAAAATATATAAAGAATCGGCGGCAAAAGGATACACAATATAAATATCTTAAAGGAAAGAAATTTCAAAGCCACATCCTCTGAGTACGGAGTGTTTGTTTTTTGATGGATAAATCAAACCACGGATGAACACAGATAAAAAAGTTTGAAGTGACTAAAGTGAGCTAAAGTGAGCTAAAGTTGATGTATTCTACCAATTTTATTTACTTTTGCCTATAGAGGTAAATATTGCAAGCAATTCGCTACATTCATCGTACTCGGGTTTTACTTTTTCCCAAGATAACCACTCGACCTCTACTATAATTTCTAACCAGTATTGTGTTTCGCTCGACTCACTTTCACAAATCTTAATCTTATTTTTAAAATCAGCCCTGCTTCTGCTTCGGTTAGCTTCGCGGTAATTTGCACCGACAGAGGTGCCCGCTTTTGTAATCTGATTCCTAACAACTCTTCCTTCCGGTGTATTGGGCAACGTTGCGGATAACCTGATTATTTTTACAGCGAATTTCTTGGTTCGCCTTTCGAGTTCTTTTGAAAACTCTTTGTTGTCCATCTTTTTAATTTCACCGTTCCGAAAGAGGATTATACAACTTTAGATCACTTCAAACTTTAGGCACTTTAGTTCACTTTAGTCACTTTCAACTTTAGCTCACTTTAAACTTTCAACTTTCAGACAATATTTGCCGAGCTTCATCGGCGCCCTCAAATTCCTGATCCAGTTTCAAAGCCTTTTCCAGTTCCGCCCTGGCCGGATCCCTGTCGCCTTTTTTATAATAGACCATGCCCAGATGATAGTGAACAACCGCATTATCAGGCATCTGTTCCAGGCTGTCCGCAAACTCACCGATGGCGCTTTCAAATAAACCCTTTTTGTAATAAACCAGACCGAGTGTGTCCATTACATTAGGGTCATTGGGAAGTTTTTCTTTTGCTTTTCGTGCAAGCTCCAAGGCCTCGTCAATATTTTTGTTTTGCATTACAAGCAAGTAGGCAAGGTTGTTGGCGGCCGGAGCAAAATCCGGGTTGATGTCGAGTGCCGATCTGTAATGTTTTTCTGAAAGATCTCCCCTTTTTTGCATGTCATAAATAGTGCCTAACAGCATATGGGGGGCTGTCTGCTTAGGATTTTTTTCCAAGACAGTCTTGTATTGTTCAATGGCTTTATTCTTTTTTTTTTCTGTAAGGTATATTTTGCCAAGCGCATAATAGGGGCGCAGGAAATTCGGATTTTCTTTTAAAGCTTTTTTGAACGATGCTTCCGCCTGTTTTTCTTTGTGCTGGGCAAGGTAGAGTTCTCCTTTCAGATTGTGGATAATCGCCAGTAGTTCAGGAGCATCCTGTAATTCCTCCAGTTTTTTGTCACACTTTAAAATTGCCGTTTCAAATTCATTTTTTGCAGCATGCACAAGAATAATATTGGTAAACACATCCATAAGCTTGGGGTTTATAGATAGGGCTTTATTAAGGTTTTCCAAGGCAGGATCATACTCTTTCAGCACGCGCTGCAAAAGTCCCAGACGAAGATATCCCTCAGAATTTTCCGGTGCAAGTTTGATTAATGATTCAAATATGTTTTTTGCTTCCTTAAAATTTTTTTGATACATGTAGATATTTCCTAAAAGCATTTTTGCCGGGTAATTGTTCGGTGCAATTTCAAGAACCTCCAGACTTTCTTTCATAGCCAGTTTGACATCGCGTTCACCCAAATAAATTTCGGCCAGCAGAAGCTTTGCTTTTAATAGCCTGGGATTTAATTCAACAGCTTTGGCAATGGCTGCTTTTGCCAGTCTGGATTCGCCTTTCCCCAAATGTGCGATACCTTTGAAGTAATAGACACGGCCATATCCTGGTTCTTCCTTTATTAGCTGATCAAACAATGTAATGGCTTCGTCAAACTTTCGCTGATAGACAAAGAATTCTCCTTTTAGCATTCTGGTCGGAAAATATTTGGGTCTTTGTTTTAAAATATCAGTGATATATTTTTCAGCATCTCCGATTTCTTTATTCTTGACATAGAACCTTGCAATTGAATCCATTATCCGAAAATCTTCAGGCTGAAGGTCAAGAGCCTTGTTGTACATGGTTAGTGTCTTGTCTTTGCTGCCGATAGCATCGTAAAATCTTGCGGTAACCATATAGGGCTTTGTATTTTTGGGGTCGATTACGACAGCCTTCAGATAGGCTTCTTCTGCCTTACTCATGTGATTATGTCTGAAATAAAAATTGCCGAGATCAATAAAAAGATCTGAATTCTCCGGGCTTATGTCGATGGCCTTCTTTATCTCGGCTTCTGCACGGCCATACTCTTTGTTGCTGTTGTAGAAACTAAAAAGGGCAAGATGCGGGCTTACAGCATCAGGATTAAAGTGGACCGCTTTTTTAAGAATAATCTCAGCTTCCGAAAGCTTTCCCTGACGTGCCAGAATGCGGGAGATCTCTATGTAGGCGCGGGGTTCCCTGTTATTGAGTTTAATAATTTTCTCAAATACGGATACGGCTTCATCCTGTTTTTTTCCCAATTCAAGGATTCCGGCGAGAACAAACAGCGCTTCTATATTCTCCGGCTCTTTACTTAAAACCGCGTCAATTTTCTCCCGGGATTCTTTTAATTTTTTGCCCAATAAATAAAACGTAGATAGCTTAAGCTGAGCATTCAAGTTGCCCGGATCGAGTTTTGCAACCATTGAATATGCTCTGAAAGCCTCTTTAGGGTTTCCGAGATTAAGATAGGTTTGGCCAAGCTTTGTATAAGCATCGACATATCCGGGGTCTATATGTATGGCATTTTTGAATTCGATTTCCGCGCTTTTGTATTCTCCTTTTTCAAAATAGGCAGTACCTTTTTCAAAATAAGAGGCTTTCTTCTGTTCATTTGATGAGCAACCATACAGCAGAGTAAATACAAAAAGATAAAGAATAAGAAATTGTTTCAAACGGCCCATTGTTTTACCTCCATAGAGTTTTTTGTGTCTCCTTGCCAGTCTCACACCCGTCGGATATTCAAGCAGTTCATTGTGCTTTCAGAAATATAATTAAATTTTAGCATTAAAATATTTCGTTTTTCAACAAAAACATTTATGAAATAAATTACATAAGTTTTTATGTAATTCTAACATGATTTACATAAAATTCGGCATCCCTCCGGTTAAGACATAATCGACAAGATCCGTTGTTGTTTACACAACCCATTAATATTTAAACAAATAATTCTATCAAAAAAAATCACAATTTTATTTTTCTTCTGGCACTCTCTTTGCAAAAGGTATCTTACGAATTCGAAAAAAGGTTGGTGCAGATTTGACAGTTTTATAAAAACTCACAAAATACCGTCATCTGTCAATCCGTCGAAAGCCGGAATCCAGTCTTTTCAATTACTTGCAGACCATCTGGACTCCGGTTTTCTCCGGAGTGGGGATTTTTTACGAAGCCGTCAGATTTTAGTTGTGAACAATTTTGGAAAATTTTGGAAAAGGAGAGATCAAGATGAAAAAATTATTAGTGGTTTTATGCGTTGTGTTTATGATTTTAGGGGCTGTTGGTTGTAAAAGCAGTTCAAGCCATAGTGGTACTCGTGATTCTGTAACATCTATAACCACTCAGCCTGTAAATGGAGATGCAGCAGGTGGTACCACCACCACCGCCGCCCATGTCCCAGAACCTGCCACTATCATACTTCTTGGATCGGGTCTGGTGGGCCTGGCCGGTATTGGAAGAAAGAAATTTTTTAAAAAAGATTAGGGAACGGCTAAACCCTTGCGTTGCAAAATTTGAGCATAACCCCAGAGAAATAGCCTCCGCATTTCACAGGTCAGGTGCAGAGATTGGGCAAAAAGACTGTTTATGGATGGACACTAAGGTGGTGAAAATCGCCATGTATACAGATGGAATTTTAATCCAATTTTTATTCCATATCCTAAGGTTTCAGGTGTCAGGTGTCAGGTGTCAGGAATGATGAACAGAGGCGCTGAAACCCGACACCTGAAACCTGACACCAGGTATACGGGAAGGAATAAGTATGGGATATTTTTTAAAGCCATACTATGGGCAATTTTAATCACCCCAGATGGACACTAAGAAGATTCCGTATTCCGCAATGTAGAATGTTACAGGATAAGTATATGATTGAGGATTCGACTATGAACATTACGGCTATGGCAATAGCACTTATAGATAACGGGGGCAGGCGGTTGGGTATGGACAGGCGACAATTTTTATACACAAACCATATCCCGGACAGGAGACGGGACGAAGATCGCAGGACTGGCTGTGACCGGAGAGACAAGACGGATCGTAGAAGTGGAAAGGTGGTAATAATAAAAAACAGGAAAGATTTTAGAGAAGGAAAGGATCGAAGAAGCATCCCGAATCGCAGGTCGACCTTTTCGACTGCTTTGTCATATTGATGTTATTTCTTTTACCACGGATGAACACGAGTACACACAAATAGACACAAAAATTAAAAAAAGAAAGAAGCATTATAAATTTAGGTATGTTATTTTTAGATATTAATGTCCATCTGTGTTCATTTGCCTTGCCCCGTAGCTCCTGGAGATGGTACCGGGGCGGTTAGATTCAGGTTTTTTATTTGCCTGGGGGTTTAATATCAAGATCACTGATTTTATAAAGGAGGGTTTTATAACTTATTTTTAAAATTGTGCTTGCTTTGCTCCGATTCCAGCTTGTTTTTTCGAGGACAAATGAAATAACCTCTTTTTCTATCCTGTCCAGCGCCTTTCTTCTGATTTTTTTAAGAGAAAAAGATGCATTATCTGATGAATAATCATCCTTAAAGTCTATCAGGTTGTCAACGATTGAAGCCCCGTGTATGGAGGGTTCATTTGGCATTGAAATTAAGGAAGATCGATTTTTTATGGAAAGATCATCGATAACTTCTTTCCAGTTGCCGATAACCATGCAGCTTTTTAACACATTTTGAAGTTCTCTGACGTTTCCCGGCCAGCTGTATGATATAAGTTTTTCCATATCGTCAGGGTGTGGTTTCAATAGCTTATTTTTATCAAACTGTGGAGTGTATTTTTTTATAAAATGGTCAATTAAAATAGGGATATCTTCGCGTCTTTCATGAAGAGGAGGGATGTATATTTTTATGATATTGAGTCGATAGTACAGGTCTTCTCTAAAAAGTCCATTTGCGACCTTGTTTTCAAGCTTCTGGTTTGTAGCTGCGATAACCCAGGCATCTGTTTTAACATCTTTTTCGGAACCAAGCGGCGTAAACTCACCACCTTGAAGTACATGAAGAAGTTTGGATTGAAGGGCAAGGGGCATATCACCGATTTCGTCTAAAAACAAAACCCCTTGATGCGCCAGTTCGAATTTTCCGCGTTTTTTTCGTTCAGCTCCGGTAAAAGCACCCCGCTCAAATCCGAAAAGCTCACTCTCAAGCAGCCCATCCGGCAATGCGGCACAGTTAACCTTTATGAACGGTTTGTTTTTTCTTGAGGATTTGTGGTAAAGGTTCTGAGCAACAACCTCTTTACCAACACCACTTTCACCGGAAATTAAAACGTTTAATCCCGTGTCGGCAACGTGTTCGATCAGCTCATTAATTTTCTTGATGCTGTTACTTATTCCAATTAATGGAGGTACCATAATCCCTAAATTTGAATTATTATGGGTTGTTTTCCTAAAATGGGCAAACCATAAAAGTTACAAGTGAACTAAAGTTTGAAGTGAGCTAAAATTAAGGAGTCGCTGCGCTCCGGCTTTTATGAAATTGTTAGTATTCCTTAACCCTGGCCCAGACCGATCACCAATACGCTATATTCAAAAAGGCATGTTTGCAATGATCTATAGCCGATATCAACATACATGTACGAGTCGCACCAGGGCGGGCTTTAGGCACCTTAGATCACTTTAGGCATT
>CAYPIW010000089.1:0-9075 GCA_964410925.1 uncultured Desulfobacteraceae bacterium | reverse complement strand
TGAACCCCTGAACCTTTGAACCCGTGAACGCCTACAAATTCCCTAACCCAGCCCCCATAATACAGTAAAATTTTTCATTTCGATTCTTTCAATTAAACCAACAATCAACAATCGCAAATCAACAATCAACAATCGTACCCGACACCCAATAGTTTTGGCAAATAACCAGTAATTTTAATTTTGACCAATTTTGATCAACATATTACATATACTACATGATATTAATACAATATATTGCGCATGAATGTTCCATAATGATAATTGCCGGCAAACAACAGTTTTGATTTACACCCTGTGCAATAAATGATATATTATCAGAAATTTTAATTCAATCTCAGGCGAATTGCTGATCTTCAAGGTGTGGAAGAAAAAAAAAGATGGAGTGAAACCATTCTAAGTCATTGTGAAAGTATCATCCGGGCGGATTGGCCTATACCTTTTTATAAAATTGGTGTGAAAACGGGTGCTTGACCGTCAAAGAGAGGGAGATATTGTAGTGGGGGTAAAGATGATTAGGATGAATTTATTGGATGAAATAAAAATGTTAAAGCATGAGGAGGTGAACAGTTATGGCACAGGTTATTATTCGACCACAAGATGCTGACAATTTGAAAAATTTAATTAAAGCAGCAGTAGAAAATCAGTTGAGAGTCATAAATTTTGGGATTGCCAAGACTAAGAGGAAGTTAGGAGAACTGGAAAAAGAGAGCGGAATGGATAGCAAATATTTTTATGAGGAATTCCAAAAGGGAAAACTTGGAGATGATTTTAAATTTATAAGATGGGCAGGCGAGTGTGAAACATTAGTGCGGTTGCAAAAGGATTGTATTGATTTGCAAGAGGTTGAATTGTGCTCATAAGTGAATATTTTCAAAAAATTGAATCTCAAATTTCGGACTGTATCTATATTATTGAGACCAGCCTGGTCAAGGATAAACGCTCTTTACATATTGGCATTATTGAAGGTGAGATTTTTTTCATAGATGAATCCAAACTTTATTTCATAGAATTCGTAAATGTTAAAGAGACTGTCGAAGTGTATAAATATTCCTATCATTATCAAGATCGGAATAGCGACTTGATTTTCAGATATGATATGGCGCCACATCACCAGGAAATTAAAACATTTCCTCATCATAAGCATATTCATTCAAATAATGTCATTGAGGCATCCGCTCCTGCTTTTGCGCA
Source organism: uncultured Desulfobacteraceae bacterium (assembly GCA_964410925.1). Taxonomy (GTDB): domain Bacteria; phylum Desulfobacterota; class Desulfobacteria; order Desulfobacterales; family UBA11574; genus S5133MH16. The sequence goes on along the minus strand of CAYPIW010000089.1, from coordinate 7,884 downwards.
AGTATTAGACGAGATCAGTGATTTAATATAATAGTGCAATCAACATAAAACAATTATTAAATAAAATCATGAATAAAAGGCAATAAACAAGGGCAAGCCTTTTATTAAATTGCAGAGCGAAGCCACATCATTATTCGATGTTCAACGTTCGATGTTCATCTTTTACTATATGCAGTGGAAAGCCTATATCCGATTATTTGCCGATATTAAAGAAAAGATTGAAAATATAAAGAATGGAAATTTTCAACTCGTTTAATCATAAACATACGGGTGAGACAGTTACCGAAAGCTTTGTCCGGATTAGGTTTTATGGCACGATGGCTTGAGATAGCAGTTGAGTGGAATAATCTTGAGAGATAAAAATCGGCAAAGGAATAAGATTGATTATTACACCATCCTCTTCTATTTTATCTTGCTGGTCATAGGTTATGATTATCCCCTGAGACGTACCTGATCGTTTACAATCTGTACGGATTCCTTTCATTGCCGGGAAGATTTTGAATCTTATCAAAAAAGAAGTAACAGGATGGCATATCACAGCCAGGATATAACTCTCGGTACGCCTGTAAAATCAGATCTGCTTCCTGGGCGACAAGGTCTAAACGCTCGTCTTCAAAGTTGAGATAAATTAAATCGGTCTTATTCTTTTCCCGAAGCAACCGATCAATAAGCTGATATAGCAAAAATGTTTTTCCGCTTCTTCTGGCTCCGATCAGGGCGATAATCTTTTCCACATTAAGGGGAATGGCAATTTTTCTAACAGTGTATTCGGGAAGTGGTCTGTGATGAAATTCACGAATAAGTGACGTTATGATTTATTTCTTTTCCATAAAGAATAAATAGAAGGATTGTTTCTTTATGTCAAGGACAAATAGCTTTCATATTGTCACGAAACTAACGAGATAGAGAATAACTTATACTCTGATGGAACTCAAAACCGTTGGGGTGTAAATCAAGGCCGTTGGTAAACGCTGATTCTTGTCTATTGACAAACCGTGGCTCCAAAGCCCTTTTTTCAGGTTTAAAATTGCGGGCTGTATTTATGTTAAGGAATTAGATTCTCACAACATAACGTTCCCGATTCATTCATCGGTTCAAATTAAAAAACATTGACTTAGTTCAATACTTAGTCTATAAATAAATTAATGATAAGATTAAATATACATGAAGCAAAGACACATCTTTCTCGATATCTTGAAGAGGTGATCAGAGGTGAAACTATCATCTTATGCAAGAGGAATATCCCTATTGCTGAAATAAGACCGATTCTGCCGCGCAGAGAGTATAACCGCCCCATAGGTCTGGCAAAAGGTGAATTTGAAGTGACCTCTGAATTTTTCGAGCCCCTGCCGGAGGAAATCATTGCGGCCTTCAATGGGGATAATATATGAAGATACTCTTGGATACCTGCACATTTCTCTGGATTATTACTGATGATCCAAAACTTTCACGACAGGCCAGAAAATTGTTCATTGATCATGAAAACGAAGTTTATCTCAGTGTTGCTTCAACATGGGAAATTGCTATCAAATACAAGCTGGGCAAATTGTCGCTTCCCAACCCCCCGCAAAAATATATCCCTTCCAAACGGAAACAGCATGACATAGACAGCCTTACATTGGATGAAGAGGCAACATTATACCTGAACAAATTACCGGATCTTCATAAAGACCCCTTTGACCGGATTTTGATATGCCAGGCTATTGTCGCCGGATTGATCATATTGACACCGGACGAGCTTATAACACAGTATCCTCTCCGATCAGTGTGGTAAGATCCTAAATTATTGGTAACGTTCAAAAAGGTGTAAATCAATACCGATGGTAAACACTGATGCCTTTCTATTGACTTAAGCGTTCACGGGTTCAAAGGTTCAGGGGTTCGTGGAATTCACTTCTGGTGAACTCCTGAAATTGTACCCAGCATGAGGTATATATCTTGTATGACAGTATGTTCCATGTGCGTTGGTGAATTCCAATGCAACATCAGGGTTAATTATCATTTCATGTCCAGGGCCTGGACCCAGATAACCGCGTCCTGTGAGAGTTCCTTGCCATTGTGTTTGAGGTTACCCCCGGCTCCCAGGGCTGCAAATCCCCACCAGCCTGCTTTGGGAATCCCAAAGGCAAACCCGCCGTTCACATCAGCCTTTATGGTCATGGTGATCAGGGCATCGTGGGGTGCCTCCACCTTAGCTTCTTTGGCAAAAGTATTTCCCACCACATCATGATTCAGGTACTCCACCTCGATTTCTGAATAAGGAACCGGTTTTCCCTTACAGGTGACGATCCCGCGAAAGACATTTCCCGCCCAGAGGGCATAGGGCTTGTCCAGGGGAACAATCTCCACGGGCAAAGGATCGCCGACCGGCCGGTCCCAGTCCGTGGGCGCGCCTGCCACATTGAATATCACCTTGGTGCAGTGCTGGATATAGATGTCCTCCGAACCTTCATAATAAGGTGCAGGGACAAAGTAGAAAATATGGTCTCCCATTCCTTTGAGCCTGACATTGGCCTCATATGCTCGACCACTGTTGGTCAGGCTGTTAAACTCGATGGGTTTTAGTGTGTTAAGGAGATCATTTTTCTTTTCCTTATGCAGTTCACCAAAGGCTAAAGGCGGATGAATCTCGCCGTTTTCATCTTTGCCCATGTCCATGGTATGGCCTGCCTCGAAGGGATGCGTAAAGACCAGCTTGAGATTCAGTTTTTTTGATTTCGGAACACTGTCCGGCGAATAGATCATTTGAAAATGGGCATAGGCCGGGGCGCTCAGTGCAAACAACATAACCAGCGATAATAACGATATCAATCTTTTCATAATTCATACTCCTTTGTTAATTCGTAACTGTTTGCAGGTTCAGCGTTCACGGTTTGGGCTCATTTTTTTATGGATGCTTCCTCCTTCAAAGCTTACCAATTAAGGGTGCAGATTTGTGAGGTGAACCCAAAATTTCTGAACCCAAGAACCGTTGAACTCTGAACCTCTCAATCCTATTCTGCAATTTCCGAACTTGGTACCTTTACCTCGTGGCCGGGACCGGCATCAAAGATGACTGTGTAATCACCTTGGGGCTTTGTGAATGTGAACTCACTGTCTTCATTCATCTTCCCTTTGATGAGAACCTTTCCTGACGAATCCAGAACTCCTATCTCTACTCCGGCAGCCGAAGTTCCATCGGAAAACCCTCCTTCGCAGAGAATCGTCCCATCTCCCTCATCCGAACACGAGCAGATAGGGGTGTGGGCGAATGCAAAGGGAATCACAAGGACTGTGAAGGCCAGGAGCGCCGCCAGGACCGTTAGCAATTTTTTCATTATAACACCTCCTTTCTTAAGTAAATTCCGGTTTACTTTTGATAAAACCCATTAATATAAGAAGACTTAACATCAGGATATAAAAAGCGATCATGGTTTGCATTCCGGATAAACCCAGTAAATTTCCGCCGGTAAATACAAGAACCGATAGGCCTATCCCTAAAACCATTGGATAAAAGGTGGCAAATAGCATCCATTTTGTGCTTCCGGTTTCAAGCCGGACCATCAGGAGGGCAGGGATGCAAGGGGGATACATGGCCATAAAGAGCATTATGGCCAGCGCGTGCAGGGACGTCCAATCCTTCTCTTTTCCCCTTATCCTCTCTTCAAGTGTTCCCTCTTCCCCCTGGGGCGACTGGTAGATACCGCCTAAGGTGGCCACACTGCTCTCTTTGGCGGCAAATGCACTCATAAGGGCGATATTTATCCTCCAGTTAAAGCCCGCCCATTGGGTTAACGGCTCTATAAAACGTCCGGCACGGCCCATGAAGCTTGCGATAATCGTCTCTTCTTTTTGCTCCCTTCGGAGCCTGTTCATTGTCTTATCAAGTTTTTTATAAGCGTTATATGCATGATTCGCATGGTTATCTTTTATAACTTTGCCTTCTATTTCATATTTTCCTTTCTTTACGATTTTGAAGAATTCAACATTTTTTGTTCTGAATTTTTGGTCAATGGCATCCATTGCTTCCTTGCCTTTAGCCCCCATCTTTGTCTTTTTGTAATCATTCCAGTAGGTGGTAAATTTAATCAAGTTATCGCCGGTGACAAGACCGGCATAGGGGCTCTTTTTTCCTATTTTTTCAAAGAAGGTCTGTTGTGCCTGATCGGTCTGACTTATAAAATGCGTCTTTCTTTCTTTGCTTAAACCGGGAAAATAGATAAGCGCATATACAATGGCAGAGACCGCAATAACGATGGTAATTATCTTTTTGACAAACAGCCATGTCCTTTCCAGGCAACGACGGAGCACACCCCGGACAGTCGGTATATGATAGGGCGGCATTTCCATGATAAATGGCGCACTCGGTTTTTTTTTTAGTACGGTAAGGCTTAAGATCTTGGCTACGGAAAGCGCTATAATTATGGTAATCGTGGCAATAAAAAACATGGCGATTCCCTTATATGCCGCAAAAAAAATGCCGATCATCAGCACATAAAAAGGAATTTTGGCGAGACAGTTCATTAACGGCACGATCATGATAGTTGCCATCCTGGCCTTTTCATCCTTCATGGCCCGGCATGCCATGACCCCGGGTATGGCGCAACCGCCCACATACAGGCCGCCGATAACCATGGGAAGAACAGACTGTCCGTGAAGGCCGAAATGCCTGAATATCCTGTCCAGAATAAAGGCCATCCTGGCCATGTAACCGGTATCTTCCAGGATCGCGATAAGCGCAAACAGGATAAGAAATATGGGGATATAATTGAGTACGGCAATGGTTCCGTCCACGACCCACAGTGACATGGAGCGAAAAAAAGGATCAAAAACAAACCCTTGGGCAGGGAGGACCCATGCAACAAAGTCCCGGAACCCGGCAAGCACGGGCCAGGTGTAGGAGGTGATTTTGTAGCCCTGGACTATGGCGAGCTCATACATGAGGTAGATAGTGGCGGCCAGGATAGCCGGTCCTAAAAAGCGGTTGCAGACCACCCGATCGATTTTGTCCGTTAGTGTTTTAGCGAACGCTTTCTTGCGGGATACACTTTTCTCGACGATTTTCTGAGCCTTTACGTGTCGTGCTACGGCAATCACCTTTTTCGGAGAGTTTTTGTGCTTTCGAATAAAGTCACTGCTTTTTTCTTCTACCAATGCCAGGATAAGGCCGCTTTTTTTCGAGTATTCCCTGACCACTCTTTGTGCTTCTTCGTCGTTTTCCATCAGCTTTACGGCAAGCCAGCGCAATGGATACCGGCAGGAAAGGTCAGGATCTTCGGAAAGCCTTTTTTCAAGGGCACCGAGTATTGGTTCCAGGGCCTCCCCGTAGTCCATGCGAAAGGGCATAGCCTCGCCCTTTTCCGAATTTTTTCGGATCGCATCCTTTAATATCTGTTTTCCTTTACCCTTGTTTCCCACTGTTGGGACCACCCATGCACCCAACGCCCGGCTAAGTTTTTCCGTGTCGATGTTTTGTCCCCGTTTTTCGGCTACATCCGTCATGTTGAGATTCACAATAATAGGAACTTCCATTTCTGCCAGTTGGAACGACAGGTAGAGATTTCGCTCTAAATTGGAGGCATCTACCACATCAATGACCGCAGCAGGCTTATCTTTGAGCAAAAAATCCCTGGCGATCCGCTCTTCCTCGGTATAGGAAGTAAGACTGTAGGTTCCGGGGAGGTCAACCAGTTCAATCCGGACTCCATCCTGACGGAAAGAGCCGCTCTTTTTTTCAACAGTTACACCGGGATAATTGGCCACATGCTGTCTGGCTCCGGTGAGCATATTGAAGATCGTGGATTTGCCGGAGTTGGGCTGCCCGGCCAACGCTACGACGATGTTATCCGATTTACTGTTCATAATAGATTCACCTCTACTTTCTGGGCCTCGGAATGGCGCAGGCTGACATGGTAGCCCTTGAGTAAGAACTCAACCGGATCCACAAGCGGCGCGTTTCGTATAACTTTTATTCGGGTTCCAGAGATAAATCCCATATCCAGAAGCCGCTGTCCCATAATACCCTCTGAAATGATATCCACAATTTTGCATTCCTGACCCCGCTTGACCTCGTCTAATGTCATTTTTCATTTCCTCCCCAAAAAACAAAAAGGCGCAACCAAAGCTTCATATAAAGCTCCGAATTACGCCTTCACTTTCTCTGCACCTTTTAAACAGCCAGAGACCGTAAGACATTTCTTATAAATATTTAATCATCTAATTTAATAAGGCCGTTCTAATAATTTAAAGAAAAAACAATGTCAACTCTTTTTTTTAAAATAATTTAATCTTAGTTTTGCACCAGTTATACGATATGAATCCTGATTCTTTTTTGCAGGATGCCGGGATCGTTTGTTCATGCTTCATAGGTCTGATTCCTCCTTTATCGCTTTTCCCTGTATAGCGTGCAGTCACTACTTATGCCTTCCCGACACTCGGAAAGTGCCTGACAAATAACGCCCAGACCTGAACCGGTAAGCATCTGAACGGATTTCCCGTGTTTTTTACCCATTTTCTTTACTGCCGAACAGGCGTTGTGGCTGTTAATATTAACCGGGCAGAGGACAATATCCGCCCGTCTTATCCGGTTCTCAAGCGGTTTTTTTCCTCCCTTTATGTGACCGTCATGGTATTCAAATATTCCCCCATTTTCTTCAATCAACCGACGGTAAAGGGATTCCATTCTATTGATACCTCCTACGATCAGGATTCGTTTCCGGCAAAGATCGAAAGAAGGGCACGTCTCATCACATCGGGTCAGGGCTGAAAACCGGGTGAAAATCTCTTCCATTTCCTTTTTCAAATGATCGTTCATCTCATGCTGGCTCTCAAGTTTTGACAATAACTTATTATTTTGACCCCGGAGATCCTCCAGGCGCTGCTGGTAATCTCCGACCTCTTCTGACAGAGTCCCCAGTTCGTCCCGTAATTGTTGATTTTCGGCTTTAATGTCAAGAATTCCTGTATTTCCGCGCAGTATGGACAGCTCCTTTTCAATGGAAAGGTTTTCATTTTCAAGAAAGGCATATTGTCTGCGTAATTCCGCCTCATTTTTTTTTAAATTTTCATTTTCCTTTTTTAATGTTTTCCTTATTCGGGTTGAATCTTTGAGCCTTTGAACCAGTTTTCGATTCTCTTCCTCTTGAGAGAACAAACGTCGTCGTAGATTGAGATTATGTTCGGTATTCAGATGCATCTGCATATGGATTTCTCCGAAAATCAAGCCGATATCCTCTTCCTTAAGATCGACTCGCGTGGCGGCAACCCAGAGAAGACCGGCGATTTCACCTTTACTAAAGTGTGTTTTCCAGACATCTAAGAAGAGAGACCGGTCAAGACCGAAAAAGTCGGATATCTCGTATTTAAACTTTTTTTGCAGAAATGCATCTATGCGCTTGGAAAGCTTGTTTTTATTTGAGAGGCTGTGTACAAATATCCCGTGAATCTCATAACCGGTCCGATTTTTGACGGAGTGTCCTGTTTTTTTTAAGATCCTCTTCTGTTCCTCCAGGCTCAAACAGGTGCCGACAACCGGACATTTGAAATGGCTGTGAATCATCCATGACTGACGTCGTGAAGGGTTTTCACCACATTCCTCACACTCCGTATGAACAGGTTCAACAGGCATGAAACGGTTGCCCGCCTCTAACCCCATGTGTTTTATCATTTTTGTGCTTTCAATTTCCATATAGGTATTCCTTATCTATTCTTCCTAATATTCTTTTTCTGTCATGCAAAAGAAAATATTGACATTTACTCCAAGACTTTTTGTTTTCAGGTGTCAGGTTTCAGGTGTCAGCCAATTCATTTCTTACTCCTGACACCTGAAACCCGATTGAAAGGCTTTCGCTCAAAAAATGAATAAGTTAATGGGTGAAAACCATTTTAACAAATCGGTAATGCTCC
>CAYPIW010000088.1:0-8377 GCA_964410925.1 uncultured Desulfobacteraceae bacterium | reverse complement strand
ATAAAACGACTGTCCCTGATATTCCAGTGTGTTGCGATGTGTCCATCCATCTTTGAAACTCAAACCCGGCGTTGATGTTTGTACATCTATCCGAACACGTCCTTGAGTCGGTTGAGCATCTTTTTTTCCTGCGAGATCAGGGTTTATTTCTAATGCCAGGTCTTTGAAATGACATAGAATCTCCATTCGTTCTGATATAGGAATTGGGCAAAAAGACCATTTATGGACGGACACTAAAATTTTCGCCTTCCTTGGCCTTGAACCCCGGTTAAATATGAAATACGGATTTAACTGGGCAGGCAAAATTGAACATTTTTCAAAGGTCTCGCTCTTTTTGCGATTCTTTCAGGCACAGTTCGCGCCAGGCACAGTCCAAACGGTCACAGTTTCCGTCGCACTTGCCAAAACAATCCGGATTACCCTCAATACGCTGGACGCTTCGAATGAGATGGGTTATATCCGGACTATTGCCGCTTGAATTATTTTTCTTTATATCTACCATAGTTTTTTATCCAACATCTTGACTTGATCTGAGGCCTCCCTTACTACAGTACCTGCGTCGAAGTCAGGTACTCAACCAGGATCTTTGCAAAACGCCCCCTTTTACCCATAAAAAAATACGTGATAAAAACTTGTGATGTTTTGTGTGCTAAATAGAATTTGTTGACAAACTACTTATTACCGATTTGGTAATTTTGTCTATAGGGAAGCAGCTTCATTTCTTCTGGGTAAATTCCCCCGGAAGGGAGTTTCTCCCATACGGGAGAAAGAGTATTCAGGATATTATAGGATAGCACGTATTGATAAGGAATTTAGGGGACAGTCAAATATGATGAACTCGTAAAAAGTCCGATTTAGACGGTTTCATAAAAAGTTCAAATTTAAGGCGTGCAAGTTTTGTAATCATGAAGCGTACTTATCGTACGTTGAATGATTGCGAAATGCAGCACAACGCAGAAGTTGGACTTTTTACGAAACCGTCGACTATTCTTTCCATAATTCTATGTCAATTAGCCCGAGCTTTGCAGCATACCGTGTCAGCTCAACGAGGCTATGCACCTCGAGCTTTCGCATAATATTATGGCGGTGGTTTTCCACGGTTTTGGGACTGATAAAAAGTTTATCGGCAATCCGGTTTGTAGACAGCCCTTCGGCCAGCAAAACCATGACCTCCTGCTCGCGAGCGGTCAGTAAGTCGTAAGTGCTGCCCGTTACAGCAATCTGCTTTTCCGGCAATCCAATAAGCTTGTTTATTACTTTATGGGAAACCGAGGTATCCATAAAATAATGACCTTTCAACACATATTCAATTCCCTCCAGGAGCTTATCCGCAGCCGAGTCTTTTATCAAATAGCCCATAGCGCCGCACTGAAATGATTTTACGATATAGTCTATTTTGGAATGCATGCTCACAACCAATATCCGTATTTTGGAGGAAACTTTTAAAATATCCCCAATCAGTACAAGACCTGTTATATCCGGCAGTGCCATATCCAGCAACACCAGATCGGGCTTAAGTTCTTTTACCAGTTGAAGTCCGTTCTGCCCGGTGCCTGCCTCCCCGACTATCTCATACCTGGAGTTTTGACTGATGATCGTCTTAAGGCCTTCCCGAAACAGAGGATGGTCGTCAATGATTATTATGCGCTGGTTCCGGCTCACTTTTTTGCCTCTTAAAAGGAATTATTATCAATATCCTGGTACCCTGCATGGGACGTGATTTAATCGTTATTTGGCCCCCAAGCAGGTTGACCCGTTCTTTCATACTCTGAAGTCCTATCCCTTTTTTATAACCCATTGAAAGTTCTTGGGTCGTTATATCAAAACCTTTTCCGTCGTCTTCAATGCGAAGGATAATATTCGGAGATGCACCTAAAAGCATAATCTTCGCCCGGTCGGTATCCGCATGTTTGCCGATGTTGTTCAGGCCTTCCTGGACCAGACGGTAAAGATGGATCGACGTATGAAAATCCAAGGTTAACATATGTATTCCGGCCGAATGAAAGTCAACCTTCACCCCTCTATTTTCAGAAAAATCTTCACAATACATCTCCAGTGTCTTCACAAGTCCCAGTTGTTCCAGGCCGGGTGGCTGTAAATCATAAGCCAGGTTCCTGACAGATATATTTATTTGTTCACTGAGCCTGGATAATTTCGCCGCTTTTTCCCTTAATTCGGAAGAAATGGCGGATGAGTCTTGTAACAGCATATCACAGCCGATTTTCAATGAAGACAGATTTTGGGCGATGCTGTCATGCAGCTCATAAGAAAGCCTCTTCCGCTCACTTTCCTGCGCCTGTATCAGCATTTGAGAAAGGTTACGCACAAGATCTTCAGCTTGCTTGCGTTCGGTCGTATCTTTGATGAACCCCTCGATCGCCACAATATCCCCATTTTGATAAACCGGCTGGATGTTATACTCATGATATCCATAGGAACCATTTTTTAAATACCGTCCAAATTCTCCTTTTAAGGTTTCTCCGGACAGTGCCCGGTCAACATTTTCCCGGGATCGGGCACTGCTTTCTTCCGTCTGAGTGAGTTCAAAGGTCTTACCGATAATATCCGCGCCGGAATAGCCGTGCATACGTTCCCATTCGCGATTGACATACTGCCATAATCCATCCCTGCCAACCCGATAATAGCCAAAGGGAGCGTTATCAATAATATTTCGAAATCTCTTCTCGCTTTGCTTCAACGCCTCGTCAGTTTTTTTCTGCTCGGTAATATCCCTGGAAACCTCGATGAATCCTACGATTTTTTCTTTCTCACTAATTATAGGCACGCTATAGGAATCGAAATATTTTCCCTCCAGATCGGGGAAATGCATGGTATATTTTTCAATACGCCCGGTTTCCCGAGCCTTCAGGGACGGACACATTGCACAGGGCGCATCTTTGCCCCGTAAGGTCTTATAGCAGAACTGCCCAATGATATCTTCAAGAAGAACATTTAACTCCGAAATAAGTTTTTTATTGGCCCAGATGATTTTCAGGTCCGCATCAACATAACAGATCTGATCCAGCGAGGCATCAAGAATCGCCTGTTTCTGGTTTTCGGACTCTCGCAGGGATTGCTCAAGTTTCTGTTCGCGAACCACTCGCTCAATAACCCCGGGCAGCAGAGTAAAAAAATCCCCGGACTTAACCAAATAATCTTTGGCCCCGGATTTAATGGCGCGTACCGCAATGATCTCGTCACCCTGACCGGTAATCATAATAACCGGGGCATCTATATTCTGTTGATTTAAAACTTCCAGGAACTCGATACCATTCATGCCGGGCATAAGGTAATCCGTTATAATAACCGAGGGATGGATGTGATCAAGCCGTTCAAGACAGGTAGTTGCATCCTGGAAATGAACCACCGAAGCGGATGAAAACTCCCGGGTAATGGTCCGCTTCATGAGGTTGAAATGAGGTTCCTCGTCTTCAATGATCACTACTGTTAAGGTTTCCACGGTTTAAATTCCGATATTTTTCTTTTTAGCATCTTTAGTTCTGATGCTCTCGTAAAAAGTCACAAAATACCGTTTTCTCTCCGAGCCGCAGGCGCTACCCTCTCTCCGAGCTGCAGGCTCTACATGCCGGAAGCCCTCCGGGCCGGAGGCCGTCATTCCGACGAAAGCCGGAATCCAGTCTTTTCAGTCAGTTGCAGACCATCTGGACTCCTCCCGGGCTCAATCCGGGATCTACCGGAGTGACTACTTTTTACGAAGCCGTCAATCTTCAATAACCGGCGGCTTGTTCAGGATCATCCAATAAAAATCAGCTTGTGCAATCTTTTCTTCAAACGCCTTGAAGCCTACGGGTTTCGTCAGATAGCTGTTGGCATAATGTTCATAGGATCGAACGATATCCTCTTCCCGTTCCGAGGTGGTCAGCATAATCACGGGAATCCGTTTCAGATCAGGATCTTCCTTAATCGTTTTCAGGACCTCTATCCCATCGATACCGGGTAGCTTAATGTCCATCAGAATCAATCCCGGAACCGGATATTTTTCTTTATCCGCATACGGGGCACGATTGTACAGGTAATCCAGGGCCTGCTCTCCATTGGAAACAATGTCCACCCGGTTGGCATTTCCCGCCTTTCGAATGGCCCGTTTGGTAAGTTCCGCATGGGCTTCCTCATCTTCCACAAGCAAAATGTTCGAGGGTTGGTAATCCATCTGCTCAGTTCCCCTTGTTTTTTAGGGTGAAAAAAAAGGTGGTCCCTTTTCCCGGTTCGGATTCCACCCAAACGCTGCCGCCATGGTACTCGATAATTCGTTTTACAATCGCCAGCCCAATACCGGTTCCCTCTTCAATTCTTTTAGCGGACGGCAGCCGCTGAAACACCTGGAAAATTTTTTCAAAATATATTTCTTCAATGCCAATACCATTATCTTTGACAAAAATCACCTTTTGATCATCCTGCTCTCGAACGCCCACCTCAATTCGTGGAAATGGGTTTTCCTTGCCAATATATTTAATTGCATTGGATAACAGGTTCTCCATAACCTGAACCAATCGCTTTTTTTCACCATAAACCATCGGAAGTCCTTGAGAAACGGTGACCTGAACACCTTTTGCCTCGATCCGAGGTTGAAGCCCTGCAATAACTTCTTCCATGAGATCCGCAAAAGGAAATTCGGTTTTTTTTACCGTTAACCGTCCGATGCGGGAGAGTTCCAGCAAGTCGTTGATCAAAGTCTCCATCTTTCGGGTCGCATCACCGATATAATTCAGGTATCTTTCACAATCTTCAGGGATCAGGTTTCCAAAATCTTCACGCAAAGCGCCCATAAACCCCTCAATGGTAACAATAGGCGTCTTCAGGTCATGGGAGACCGAGAATACAAAGGTTTCAAGTTCCGCATTTTTGTCGGCAAGCTCCTTGAGCAAGGCGTGCAACTCCTCTTCATTTTTCTTTAACGCTTCTTGAGCCAGTTTTCGTTCACTGACTTCATGAAAGGCATAGTCTCTGGCCTGCCGGTACATTTGCATTCGATGAATGAGAAAATGAAGAAGCAGCGAAAGCATTGCAGAGATGAACATACCGAAAGCCAGAAGCCCCGGGTTCCGAATCACCTTGGGCGGATAAAGGGCAGGATTAGGGAAAAGTTCCAATTGCCAGGTTTTTCCGGGGAAACGGATCTCTTGAAGCACGTGCAGGTTATGCTTTTCCGCATTGCTACGACCCTGTTTTTCATTCGTATAAATCAGTCGATCAGCTTCGTAAATACTGATCCAAAACTCCGTGAGTATATTCTCGGCCAAACAGGCATCCATAACCCGCTTGACCTGAAATACACCGTTCAGGTAACCTTGCACCCGGCCCGTATAAACCAGTGGCCAGAAGGTATGGAAGCCCAGTCCTCCCTGAACAAGTTCCTCACAGGGGGTGGCCATATATTTGAGAGGCTTTCCGGTCTTTTGAAATGTATCCTGCACCCACGGATTCAGATGTTCAGAGGCGCTGTTGCCGATGAAATATTCATTGCTTTCTCCGGGGTAAACCCAGCGAACAATTCCCTGGGGATCGATCCAGTTGATCCCCGAAAAACCGCGGTGATGGGTGTAAAAATCTTCGGCAAACTCAAGAAAACGTTTCTGACTGAAGTCAGGCGGGGTTCTTTCGACCCATCTGTCGGCCAATAATGCAAGAGAAGCCATGCGAGCTCTCATCAGACCTTCGACACGAATCCGTATCTGATCCGAAGACGTTTCCATATGTCGCATGACAAGCTGTTGTTCATGCTTGTTTTGATTTTGCCACAGAAGGATTGCGCCGCTGCCAAAAATTAAAAATGTGGCGACAGGGGGAAAAAATTTGAAATGGGATATGGATATCTTCAACGGGAATCTGTATATGATATTGTATCAGGGTTAAAAACCATAGTGTCCACACACGCGAAATATTTCATAAGACCATACCTGTCCCATAGGAATTAGGACCCTTTTCTCTCCCAGTCTCAGGCCGTCATTCCGGCGAAAGCCGGAATCCAGTCTTTTAAAGCAGTTGCAGACCATCTGGACTCCGGTTTTCACCGGAGTGACGATTTTTTATGAATGCATCAAATTTTAAACCGAACGTTTTCTAACAAAAAAGGGTGTTAAAAGCAACACCCTTTTTTTTCATCTTGAATTTCGCTACGCTTTGGTTCGATTTTAAGGATCTTTTTGATAAAAAGATTGGCCTCAGATATGTCTTTGACCGCTAGACGGATAGGGTTGTTTAAATATATTTATCTGCCCGGGTTATTCGTTTACCCGAAGCAATTTTGATTGCTCCTCCTCGATGCGCGGCTTTTTTTTCGAAAAACTGATAATGTTTCGCTTATCTCCACGATCTGATGTGATGCCATGGGTTTTGGGTTTTGATTTGTTTTGTTCATTACGTGCCTGTCTAATGGAATTGTCAGGTGTTCCAAAGGATTTTGTATTGTGCTGGTTAACCAGAGGCCGCTGTAACATTTTTTCATAAAGATCTATGTAATGTTGTGCGGTCACCTTATGATTAAATGTAGCAGCCCCTTGCATCATTATCCGTTTGACCTGCTCTCCCTTTTCTTCTGCGGGCAGCAGGTGAAATTGCATGGCCTGATCAATGGCCCAGGATAGACCTGCCGGATCGAAGGTGTTAAACAGAAAACCGTTGCCCGTATGGTTATCCAAGTCCAGCTGGGTAACCGTATCATGAATTCCGCCGGTATCGTGGGCGACCGGAAGAGCTCCATAAATAGCACCGATCATCTGCGGAAGGCCGCAAGGTTCAAAACTTGACGGCATCAGCACAAAATCCGAAGCCCCGTAAGCCAGACGTGCCAACCGTTCATTGAAGCTTCGGACTGCGACTCGATCTGACAAATCATGGAATCGAACGATGTCGTTAAAATGCTTTTGAAACTCCCCGTCTGCTACAAAAACTATTTCTAAATTTTGTTCCGAGTAGCGGGAGATCACCTTATAAAGGATTTCAGACAGCAACTGGCATCCCTTCTGAACCGGATCCAAACGAGAAGGCCAGAAAAAAATAGGGGCTTTCGGGTCTCGCAACACGCCCAATTTTTTTTGCAGGACCCCTTTATTGGTCTTTTTTCCATCCACATGATCTGTTGCGGAATACTTACACGGCAAGGCATCATCTGTGGACGGGTGATAAGAAGAATCCGGCGCGTTTAGAATCCCGACAGCACATCCTGCATTGGTTTTATTGGCAAGTTCGTTTTGCATGGAGCTTTGTACAAAACCGTGCCGGCCTTGAACCATTTCCTTCAGGAAGGTGGGGCTTACGATATTCACAAAATGGGCGGCAAACGCCCCGCTGGCAAGAAAATCTACCGGGATGGAATCTCTGGTATTTTCATATGTCGATGGAAAATGCTCATAATAAAAGTTTTGCCAAAAAGAAGCGCCGTCGATACCCCTGTCCTCGATTTCGGAAAGAGTAGTTTTCACCGTATGAATATTATGAATGGTAAACAGGCAGGGAATCCCCAATTGTCTGGCCATGGCCGGAATCAGACCGGTCATCCAGTCATTGCAATGGATAAGATCCGGCTGAACCCGGGGAACAATATTATTAATGACTTCTCGTTGAAACGCCAGTGAAATTCTTATATTTTTATACTCATACCCCGAATAGATATGATTACGATAGAAAAAAGCCCTGTCCTGGGCCAGGTGAATCCTTTCATCCGGTACCCTGCTTCGTATGGTTTTCAGTTCCTTTCTGATCATTGGGGGCGATTGACCGCCAAAGATAGTGCGGTAATCCGGCAGGGCCACATGCACGTCGGCGCCCTGGCTATACAGCTCATTTATCAAAGCTGCCGAGACATCTGCAAGTCCTCCGGCTTTGGCATTCAAGCCGTTTGAAATATTACCCATATCTTTGGGAAGATAGGTAATTTCAGGCGTCACGATAAGAACCCGGGGATTGGTTTGAGAAGTGGTCATCATATGCGTTACCTGCGATTTGGTATTAAATATTGGTTTTTTATTTGAAATGATCACTACCAAATTATAATTGATTCTGTCCATAGAGGGATGGGTTCATTTTGATGGTAGGAATCCCCGGTGTCAGGAATTTGTCCCGTGCAATTGGGAGAAAACGAATCAGACAGGTTTTATTGGTTCTGAGTTCAGGGTTCAGGGGTTCTGGGGTTCAGAGGTTCAAGGTTCAGAGGTTCTGGATTTTGGGTGGACAAAATTATTTTTTGCCAAACCCCGACTTATCGGAATATCCAGGTTTTCAAGAAAGTGATGAAATCGTAAAAAGTCCGATTTGGACGGTTTCGTAAAAAGTTCAAATTCAAGGCGTGCAAATTTTGGAATCATGAGGCGTACTTTTCGTACGTTGAATGATTGCGAAATGCAGCACAACGCAGAAG
>CAYPIW010000087.1:0-5594 GCA_964410925.1 uncultured Desulfobacteraceae bacterium | reverse complement strand
CTTGCATGTATAACTCAGATAGTTAGGGATCGCAATGGCAGCCAGGATACCGATGATCGCGATAACGATCATCAATTCGATGAGCGTAAAACCTTTTTGTTTGTTTCGTCTTAGTTTTTTTAACATGGTAAACCTCCTTCTAATTGTTTTTTAAATGGTATTAATTTTTAAATTGTTTTTATTAATTATTGGCAATCAATATCACACATTAAACCCTAGACCCAGACCCGGACACGCCGGACCCGAAAAAAATCGGTTTTATTTTTATCACAAAGATCACCAAGGAAAAGAAGAATAAAATATGTAACCTTGGATGTTTAAGGAAGCAAATAATATGCCAGGGGCCTGTAAAATATTAATTAATTATAACTTATTGAATTTATATTATATATTTTTTACCAGAAATATTGTTTATTTTTTCTGCGGCTTAACATGACAATATTTGTCAAGTTTTGTGGATTTTGTCAAATATTTATTTTTCCATTTCCAGTTTTTGAAGTCGATAGCGAAACGTCCGGAAGCTTAAACCCAGGAGTTCGGCGGCTTCCTGTTTTTTTCCATTGGTGCAATCAAGGGCTTTTTCCAGGTACGCCCGTTCGATCTCTTCCAGAATGATATCCAGGGAAACCCCGTTTTTCACCTGGTTCAGATCAAAACGCCGGTCTTTGATCCCTTCAATCCATCGTCTCTTATGAATCGACAGCGCCAAACTGTCCGGAAGAATAATATTTGTGGTGGAAAGGGCCACACTTCTTTCCAGCAGATTTTCAAGCTCACGAACGTTTCCCGGAAAATCATATTTGTTTAAAAGATCTATGGCGTAGGATGAAATTTTTGTGATTTCCTTGCCCATTTCCCGCGAATATTTATCCAGAAAATGCTGAGCAAGAAGACGCAGATCGCTCTTTCTTTCTCGAAGCGGCGGCACCTTTATTTCAATGACATTCAGACGATAAAAAAGATCTTCCCGGAAATTTCCGGCGATAACTTCATCTTCAAGCCTCTTGTTGGTTGCGGATATAATCCGGATATCCACCGAGATATCCTCATTGCCGCCAACCGGTTTAAATATATGTTCCTGAACCGCCCTCAACAGCTTTACCTGGACCGGAGGGGTGAGCTCACCGATTTCATCGAGAAAAATCGTTCCCTTATCCGCAACCTCAAAAAGGCCCTTTTTATCCTGGGTTGCACCGGTAAATGCCCCTTTTTTGTGACCAAAAAGTTCGCTTTCCATTAACGTTTCAGGGATACCGCCACAGTTTAAAACCACAAACCGCTGTTCACTCCTGCTGCTTTGCTCATGGATGGCTTTGGCGATTAATTCTTTACCGGTTCCGCTTTCCCCGGTGATAAGAATGCTTGTTTTTGTTTTGGCAACCTGTAAAACAAGATTATAGATATGCCTCATGCTGGAGCTGTTTCCAACAATCTTTCCAAAATGCAGGGTTCTCTTGAGCTCCTCATCCAGGACCTCTTTCTCATGCTCTATGGTTTTAAGATGCAGGGCATTTTTTATGGTCTGCTTAAGTTCTTCATTGTCGAATGGTTTGGGTAGAAAATCATAAGCGCCCTGGTTCATGGCTTCAACGGCAGCCTCGGTCGTTGAATAGGCTGAAATCATAATGATCACGGTATCCGGGTTATGGGCTTTTGCCGCCTTTAACACATCAAGGCCGGTAATATCCCCGAGCCGGATGTCGCAAAGCAACAGATTAAAGTCTGTTTCTTTTACCATGGATAAGGCATTGCGGCCATTTTCCGCAAATGAAACCCTGTACCCTTCCTTGCCGAGCAACACCTCCAATAACTCGCGCATGCTCAGCTCATCATCGACAACCAGTATGTGAGGCGTGTTATTTGTCATTGTCCATTTACCCGTTCTATATTCCTTCTCAGCTTCTTACTTTTGACCTCTGACCATGAAAGCATAGAAAATAGGAAAGAGAAAAGAGAAAAGAGAACTGCCTCCCTTATCCGTAAAATGCTTTATTGGACCATATCTCATAACTCTTTCCTCTTTCCTCTATCCTCTTTCCTCTTTTCTCTTTCCTATTCTCTCTTTCCTCTCTTCTCTTCTCTTTCCTCTACTCTATTTGATATTCTTCCCGAAAAACGATCTTCCCCTCAACCATGGTTAACACCGCCTTGCCCTTCATATCCCATCCGTCAAAAGGGGTGTTGCGGCTGAGGGATCGGAAATTATCCGCTGTGACCCGATAGGATCTTTCAGGATCAATTATGGTAATATCAGCCGGTCGTCCGATATGCAATCCGTTTTTCAAACCGAGGATGCGTGCCGGGTGGGTTGACATTTTTTCAACAAGAACGGCCATGGAAATTACACCGTCCTGGACCAGCTTTAAAGACAGTGAAACCGAGGTCTCAAGCCCGATGATACCGTTTGCCGCCCGATCAAATTCTACCTGTTTTTCAATAAAAGAATGAGGAGCATGATCGGTGGCGATCACATCGATGGTTCCGTCCGACAACCCCTGGCGGACAGCGTCCCTGTCAGGGCCGGATCTCAAGGGAGGATACATTTTGGCATTGGTATTATAATTTTTAACGGATTCCTCTGTCAGTGTGAAATAATGAGGTGCGGTTTCCGCCGTCACCGGTATGCCTCTTGCCTTTGCATCCTTTATGGCCCTTACCGATTCTTTTGTGCTGACATGCGCAATGTGAACGGGAATGCCGGTCAATTCGCACAGTGCGATATCTCTCAACACCATTATACTTTCAGAAGCATTGGGTATTCCCGCAAGCCCCAGTTGCGTTGCCACCACACCTTCGTTCATGGCGCCGCCCGCAGTCAAATCAAGATCCTCGCAGTGGGAAATCACCGGTAGATCGAATCCTTCCGAATATTCCATGGCCCTTCGCATGAGAAGGCTGCTTTTCACCGGTCTGCCGTCATCGGATACGGCAATGGCACCGGCTTCTTTTAACTCTGCATATTCACAAAGCCTGCCCCCTTTAAGCCCCTTGCTGATGGCGGCAACCGGATACACCCGAACCGTGTCCGCCGCCTCGGCCTGCTGAAGGATATATTCCGTAACCTGCCTGCAATCATTAACCGGCTCTGTGTTCGGCATACAGCATATTGCCGTAAATCCGCCAAACGCCGCAGCCAGACAGCCGGTTTCAATGGTCTCTTTGTATTCATGTCCGGGCTCGCGCAAATGCACATGCATATCGATCAACCCGGGCGTCACTATTTTATCCGACGCGTCTATTATTTTTGCTTCCGGATATTCACCGCCTGCCGATCCGTGCTTTTTTATTTCAACGATCTTACCGTCCGCTATAAGGATATCCATTATACCGTCTAAATTCCCGGGATCGATAATCCTGCCGCCCTTAATCAGAATCAGCATTTCGTGTACCTCCGGTCACCAGATATAAAAGAGCCATGCGCACGGCCACACCGTTGGTTACCTGGTCAAGGATGATGGAATAGGGCCCGTCTGCAACATCATAAGCAATTTCAACGCCCCTGTTTATCGGCCCCGGATGCATAATCAGCACATTCTCTTTGGCTTTTTTCAGTTTGCCTGTTGTCAACCCGTACACGGTGGAATATTCACGTTCTGATGGAAACAAAAAGTCTTGCTGCCGCTCCTTTTGTATTCTTAACATCATAATCACATCCGCATCACGGATCGCCTCTTTGACATCGTAGGTCACGGAAACGCCAAGGGATTCGATCCCTTTGGGCATCATGGTGCGGGGACCTGCCAGTACCACGTGCGCACCCATTTTTGTAAACCCGATACTGTTTGATCTGGCAACCCGGCTGTGAGAGATGTCGCCGATGACGGCAATTCGCAGGCCGGATATTTTGCCTTTATTTTCTCTAACCGTCATCAGATCAAGAAGGCATTGGGTGGGGTGGGCGTGCATGCCGTCTCCGGCATTAATAATCGAAGGCTTCATTAGTTTTGCCAGCATATGAGGGGCGCCGGCGGAACCATGACGTATAACGATCACATCGGGATTCATGGCTTCAATATTTCGCGCGGTATCGATCAGGGTTTCTCCCTTGACCATGCTGCTGGAAGTTGCGGATATGGAAAGACTGTCCGCACTGAGCCGCTTGGCGGCAATGTCAAAAGAGGTGCGGGTGCGGGTGCTGGGTTCATAAAAAAACAGAACCACAGTCTTACCTCTTAACACGGGAACTTTTTTGATCGGCCGTTGGGAAATCTCCTTCATTCTGTCCGCGGTGTCCAAAATCAAGGTGATCTCGTCAACGGAAAGAGATTCCATATCCAGGATATGTTTTTTTGTAAACCGCATGCGTCACACAACTTGCGAAAGTGCTAAGTTTTAAGTATCTTTATTATATGATGAATTTTATTCCCTAAAACCTAAGCCAGATAAACCAGAAAAGTTACAAGTGAGCTAAAGTTTGAAGTGAGCTAAAGCCCGCCCTTATGCGACTCGTAAATGCATATTGATATAGGCTATACATCATTGCAAACCTGCATTTTTGAATATGGCGTATTGGTGATCGGTCTGGGCCAGGGTTAAGGAGTCGCTACGCTCGAGCTTCTATAAAAATTGGCAGTATTCCTTAACTTTGGCACTTTAGATCACTTATCATTTTAGGCATTTAATGCGCTGTAAAGCCGGGTCTTTTTAGCACAGAGTTTCACTTGAGTATTTGCCCGATTCTGTTCCACCTGACTCCGAAATCCTCCTTGTCCCAGGACCAGTAGATGATCAAGGCTTTACCTTTTACCGCCTTCAAATCCACAAAACCCCAAAACCTGCTGTCATAGCTTTCATCCCGGTTGTCTCCCATTACAAAAAGTGAATGTTCGGGAACAACAACCTGGCCAAAATTATCCCTGGGTTGTATACCTGCCGGAAAGATGCTCGGGTCCGTATGAATTCCGTAGTCATGATTAAGCAGCGCGTGGTTCACATAAACCTTTTTGTCACGTACTTCAATGACATCTCCTGCAACCCCTATCACCCGCTTGATAAAATCCTTACTGGGGTCCTCGGGAAATTTGAAGACGATAATATCTCCGCGTTTCGGATTTTTTATCGGAATAATCGTTGTTTGTAAAAATGGAATCTTGACCCCGTAAATAAATTTATTGACCAGGATGTGATCTCCGATTAAAAGGGTCTGCTTCATGGAGCCCGAAGGGATTTTAAAGGCCTGAATGACAAAGGTCCGAATGAACAGGGCCAGAACAATGGCCACAAGGATTGCTTCAATATTTTCTCGAAGACCGCTCTTTTTTTTTGTGCGAACTTCCTCTTTATCAGATTTAACGGAATCTTTTTTTTTCAAATTTATATCATACCTTAAATTTAATAAATGTGAATTTTAAAACTTACCCCGGATGAACCGGTAAAGTTACAAGTGAACTAAAGTTTGAAGTGAGCTAAAGTGAAGGAGTCGCTACGCTCCGACTTTTAAAAAAATTGGCAGTATTCCTCAACCCTGGCCCAGACCGATCACCAATACGCTATACTCAAAAAGGCATGTTTGCAATGATCTATAGCCGATATCAACATACATGTACGAGTCGCACCAGGGCGGGCTTTAGGCACCTTAGATCACTTTAGGCATT